>JBKJRK010000621.1:0-4789 GCA_046593135.1 Tepidisphaeraceae bacterium
GTCAAGGACGGCACGATCACGCACTGCTACGGATGGAACCGGGTGACGCTCGGGCAAGATGCGAACCGCACGAGGACGCTCCTGGTGGCCTCCCGCGACTTCGGCTTGGGCGTGAAGCTTGCGCAGATCCCCAAGTCGGCCGAGAAGATTCAGATGCTCGACGGGAACTGGTTTTTCCTGGACGGGCCCTGGAGGGATGTCGCTCCGAACAACACACCGGCCAGCACGTCCAGCGGGACGTCTGAGACGCCGGGGTCGCCGGCCGACTGGCGAACGAGGTGGGACGTGTGGGGCGATCGAGAGCCAGGCGGCGGCAACCCAATTACCGTCAGTTACCGCCACAAGCAGGGGGCCAATGTGCTTTTCTACGACGGACACGTCAGTTACATGAAGAAGGAAGAGGTCCATTCCAACGACGTGAAGGCGAACGCCAGGATTTGGAACATCCTGGATTGATACCGTCTTACAAACCCCTGGTGCCGCAGCGGCCGTGCGCCTTGATCGGCATCCCCTCCTCTCGTATCACAGTGGGTCGCGCTGCACCGGCCGGACCCGGCCCTGCGACGAACCCGCGCGCGTTGTAGACATGAAAGAAACCGACAACATCGACAACAACATCGAGCAGTCGCAGGAGAGCGTGCAGGTCGCGCACGCGGTTTCGCGGGAAGACTTGACGGAAGTTCACGCGATTGCGTCCGACCTCATCACCAAGCTCCAGGAAGTGCCCGAAGGCGATCTCGTCGGAGAGATCATCGCCAACGCGTTGAAACTTCTCCGCGACCAGACCAACCGCGGCGACATCAAGCTGATCGACAAAAGCTTTAAAGAGTTGCGGTACGCACTGCGCATTTTTGCGCCGTACCGTGACGTAAGAAAAGTGAGCATCTTCGGCTCGGCCCGCACGCCGGAGACGCACGGGGACTACATCCAGGCGGCGGCGTTTGCCAAGGCGATGGCGGGCAAAGGGTGGATGGTCACGACCGGCGCGGGCGGCGGGATCATGGCGGCTGGGCACGGCGGCGCGGGGGCCGAACCGAGCTTCGGGCTCGCCATCCGGCTCCCGTTCGAGCAGCGCACCAACCCGTTCATCGAGAAAGACAAAAAGCTCGTCAACTTCAAGTACTTCTTCACCCGAAAACTGATGTTCGTCCGCTCCAGCCACGCGGTCGCCGTCTTTCCCGGCGGGTTTGGCACGATGGACGAAGGGTTTGAAGTGCTTACGCTTATCCAGACTGGCAAGAGCGTGCCCATGCCGATCGTTTTCGTCGACAGCCCTGGCGGACAATTCTGGAAGGCGTGGCAGGACTACGTCGAGGATCATCTGCTGAAGCAGGGGTTGATCTCGCCGCCGGACCTGCACCTGTACAAGATCACGGACAGCATCGAAGAAGCGTCGCGCGAGGTGACGCACTTCTACAGCAACTACCACAGCCTACGGTATAGCCGTGATGAGCTGATCCTTCGCCTGCGCCGTGCGCCGACGACGGCGCAGCTCGTCGAGATTTCCGAAAAGTTTTCCGACATCAAAATGCGCGGCGACTTCCGCGTGAGCGGCGCCCTGCACGTCGAGCGCGACGAACCGCCCCTGAACGACCTCCCCCGCCTCGTCTTCATCTTCAACCGCCGCGACCACGGCCGGCTGCGGCAGTTGATCGATTATCTAAACGATTTGCCGGCGGCCTAAATTTATACGGATCGTGATTAATCCTCGCGCGAGTTCAGGGCCGCTGAAGCGGCCCTGCCGGCTGGACAATTGAGACATGACGCGCACGGATTAATCCCGATCCGTATCAATTAAGCGTTCAACTGTCGCAATTCCGCGAGCATGTCGCGGAACGTGCGGTCGATTGCTTCGACGATTTGCTTTCCCTTGAGATGATCGACCTGCATCGGCTCGCCGATCAGGATTCGGATCCGGCCAGGACTGGGGAGCAGTTGGCCTCTCGGCCAGCAGGCATACGAGCCCTCGATGACGGCGGGCACAACGGGCACGCCGGCCTTGCGGATGACCAGCGCCGCGCCGGGCTGGATGGGTAGGAGTTCGCCGTCTTCGGTGCGCGAGCCTTCGGGGAAGATGTTGAGCAGGTGGCCTTCTTCAAGCCGGCGGATTGTTTCCTTGATCGCGCCGACGTCGCCGGCGCCTTGGCGGACGGGAAAAGCGTTGAGCCGGGTGATGAGCCACCCGAACACGGGGTTTTTCCACAAGTCGCTCTTGGCGAGGTAGCTCATGGGCCGCCAGAGCTGCGCCCCCAGGATCGCGGGGTCGAGGTAGCTCTGGTGATTCGAGATCATCAGGACGCCGCCCTCGGCGGGGATGTTGTGGCGGCCGTAGACCTTCAGGTCAAACAGCACGCTCGTGCCGACGCGAACCAGGACCTGTGCGAGTTTCCAAAGCGGCGACGGCTTCATCGGCTTGGCGCCCCTTTCACCCGTTCGACGATGTGCCCGATCACCTGCTCCTGAGTGAGACGCGTCGTGTCAACCACCTCGGCGTCGCTTGGCACCGACAAGGGGCCGACGCTCCGGTTTTTATCGCGTTGGTCGCGCGATTCGATCTGGTTGAGTATTTCCTGGTAATCGACGATCTCACCCCGTGCCCGAAGCTGATGGACCCGCCGGTAGGCCCGCTCGGCGGGGGTGGCGTCGAGGTAAAACTTGAACGCGGCGTCCGGAAATACGACCGTGCCCTGGTCGCGCCCTTCGGTCACGAGATGAGTCCGGCTGCGGCCGACCTCCTGCTGCTGGCGGACCAGCACTTCGCGGATGGCCGGCACCACCGCCACGTACGACGCCGCCCGAGTCGCCTCGGCCCCGCGGAGGAGGTGGCCGACCGGCTCTCCGTTCATCAGCACGCCCGGCGGGTGCTTCGACCAGTCGTATTCGATCCGCACGTGCTTCGCGACGAACGCGAGTTCGCGGGCGTCTTCAAGGTTGATCTGCCGGCGCAGCGCCGCCAACCCGATCGCCCGGTACATGGCGCCGGTGTCGAGAAAATCAAACCCGAGCCGTTCGGCAACGGCCAGGGCCACGGACGATTTTCCGGTCCCCGCGGGACCGTCGATCGTGATGACCATATCGGCGGGGATTGTAATGAGCCGGCCGGGATTTGCGACGCCGACGCCGGACTTATGCCGCGACACTCGCGCCGACCGCCTTTAAGCGCATCGCGGACGCCGACGGCCGGCGGACGTCCCACGCGAGTCCGACAATCTCCATCGCGCGAATCAACACGTACGAGACGTCGACTTCATACCACCTCAGACCGTGCCGAGCCGAGGTCGGGAAGGCGTGGTGATTGTTGTGCCAGCCTTCGCCGAGCGACAGGATCGCCACCACGGGATTGTTCCGGCTCTCGTCGTTCGATTGGAAGGTTTGATACCCGAAAAAATGGCAGATCGAATTGACGCTCCACGTCGCGTGATGCATGAGGGCGATGCGGAGGAACGTCGCCCAGAAGGTCGTTGCCAGCCCGCCGAGGAGGCTCCCCTTCACCGCCCAGCCCAGCGCGAACGGCAAGGCGACGCTCAGGAAAAGCCAAAGCGCGTAGTATCGATCGACGAAGCGGACGGTCGTTGAGGCGATCATGTCGCCGGCGGATCGTGCGGTGTCCAAGGGGTCGGGATGAAGCAGCCAGCCGGTGTGTGCGTGCCACAACCCGCGGATCACGCCGGCGACGCCGGTGCCGTGCAGATGAGGCGAATGCGGGTCACCGTGATCGTCGGACCGCTGGTGGTGCCGCCGGTGCGTCGACGCCCACCGCACGGGCGGCCCCTGCATGGCGACAGACCCGAGGATCAAAAAGGTCGATTCCACCCAGCGCCACGTCGTAAAGGCCCGGTGTGTAAGGAGCCGGTGGTAACCGATCGTCACCCCGAACCCGACTGCGAGATAGCTCACGACAAAGATGCCGAGATCAAACCATTGCGGCCCGCCTCTCAACGCCCACGCAAGCAACACCGCGAGCGCCACGTACGGGAGCAAAACCGTAAACCACATAACGATCGACGCGAAAACGGACAGGCGCTGAGTTTCCTCGCGCTCCTCGCCCGTCCAACGGCCGGCATGAGACCATAAATCCAATACAACCTCCGAGTACTTTCCCGCGTATTAGTCCGACGAATGGTAGAGCGACTTCGCCAATAATCTACGCGGCGGCATTCTTTTCCCGATTTCTGCTGCCCGAATATTCAAAGGCTTGCCATTTGTTCCGCTTCGGCGAGCAGGTTGGTGAACCGGTCCGTGCCGTTGCGGGCGTCAAACGCCCGAGCAATCTTGCGGGCGCGGGCCTTGTAGAATGATGCGGCATCGGAGATGAGAATCGGCTTGCCGGACATCCCGACCTTTGTCCTCGGCAAAACAATTGCGTTCTTGCCTTCTTTTCCCAATCGCGACAGAAAGACCCACGCCGCCCGGCTGACAGTGAACTGATCGAAGGTGTTGGACGAGAGCTCGCCCCGCGCCATCATCACCAGCGCGAGCCGGCGGGCGGTGTCGAGCAGGCCGACGACCGAGAGAAAAATGACGTGGTCGGCGAGGTAGCCGACGAGCTTGGGAACGAGCCGAACCTGCCGGCGCACGACGACGCCAAGGAACAGCGCCTCCTCCGGTTTGCCCATCAAGAGCAGCGGCAACAGCAGCCGGCTGAACGTCGTTGCGGGCACTTCCTCACACGACTGCTCGCCGCCGACGATTGGCGCCGCCGCCTCAACGGCTTCGGGCAGTTGTCCGACGTCGAGCAGCAGTTGCACGCGCGAATGCGTCTGGCACGCCGGGCAGTCGTCGGATTCGA
>JBKJRK010000627.1:0-3773 GCA_046593135.1 Tepidisphaeraceae bacterium
AAGAGCACGGTCGCGGCCAACGTAGCCGTCGGCCTCGCGCGGTTCGGCGCGAAGGTCGGCGTAATGGACGGCGACATCTACGGGCCGAGCATGCCGACCATTCTTGGCGTCAAGGGAGTCGCGCCTAACGTGCGCGGTAATCGGATTTTGCCGCATCACGTTCACGGCATTCATGCGATCACGATCGGCTCGCTCGTCGAGCAGGAAAAGCCGCTCATCTGGCGCGGGCCGATGGCGCACGGAGCGTTCAAGCAGTTGTTGCTCGACAACACGGAATGGCCGGAATTGGACTATCTCATCGTCGACCTGCCGCCGGGAACCGGCGACGTGCCGCTGACGTTGTGCCAGTTGCTGCCGCTTACAGGCGCGGTGGTCGTGGCGACGCCGCAGCAGGTGGCGCTGGACGACGCCGTGCGGGCCGTGCGGATGTTCCAGCAACTAGGCGCGCCAGTCCTCGGGCTCGTCGAGAATATGAGCTACTTCGTGGGCCCCGACGGCTCCGAGCACGACATTTTCGGCCGCGGCGGCACCGAGAAAGCCGCCCAACGGCTCCACCTGCCGTACCTCGGCGGGATTCCCATGTTCACCGAGCTGCGCGTCAACAGCGACGCCGGCGACCCGACCGCCAATTTCTCCGGCAATCCGAAGCTGCGCGACGCGTTGGAACGGCTCGTGCAAACCCTGGCCGGCGAAATCAGCAAGCGCAACATGCAGCCGGCGGGGCCGGAGCTGACGATCAGTTGAAGCGGTGAAGATTTCCTCGAGACATTTTCGGTACTTCAGGGCAGTGTTTCAATGAGCTTTAGCTTAGTGACAGGGTCTTTTAATTTTGCCCTAAACATCTGATCATTGCGGCACGGTCATGGAGTTCGCGGCGTTGACCGCCGGGCCTTCGAGCGGGCGATCCGCCGCTGGACCGACCACGAGGCCGAGCACAAGGACTGGCAGGCGGCGAGCCTCGACAGGAGCGGGAACGGCGGCTGCCCCGCGGCGGCAAGACGTTGCGGGGGTGGTGAGACTTGACAGACCCTGGGGGAAATTTCCGGGACGGGGGCGGGCTTCCAATCCGGGCGGGGGAGGCTATCTTCCGCGACTTCGGAATTGGAGTGAAAGCTGCATGAAAGTCTTGTTGATCGGTAACGGCGGGCGCGAGCACGCGCTGGCGTGGAGGTTGGCGCAGTCGCCGCGGGTAACGGGGTTGTACGCGCTGCCGGGGAATCCGGGCACGGCACAGGTCGCCGACAATGTCGCGATCGACCCCATGAATTTCGACGCCGTCGAGAAGTTTGTCCGGGGTAACGGAATCGGCCTGGTCGTCATTGGTCCCGAAGACCCGCTGGCGGCGGGGCTGGCGGATCGACTGCTGACGACTGGCGTGAAAGTGTTCGGGCCGACGAAAGACGCGGCGCGGATCGAAGGTGATAAGTGGTTTGCCAAAGAGATCATGCGCCAGCAGGCGATCCCGACCGCCGAGGCTCGGTCGTTCACCGACCCTGTGGCGGCGGAGGAATACGTCAAGCGCCGCGACGAGCCGGTCGTCGTTAAAGCCGCAGGGCTCGCCAAGGGAAAGGGCGTCGTCGTTTGCTACCGCACGAGTGACGCGATCGACGCGATCGACGAAATCATGCGGAAAAAAGTCCACGGCGGCGCAGGGACGCGCGTGGTCATCGAGGAAATGCTGACGGGGCCGGAATGCTCGATCCTCGCGTTTGTCGACCGCAAATCGATCTACGTGATGGAGACGAGCCAGGACCATAAACCCGTCGACGACGGCGACACCGGTCCGATGACCGGCGGGATGGGCGCGTACTCGCCGACGCCGGTCGTCACCGAAGACATGCTCCGCGCGATCGAGCGCGACGTGCTCGTGCCGGCGGTCGACGGGATGGTCCGCGAGGGGATCGAGTACCGGGGCATCCTGTACGCCGGGCTGATGCTGACGACGAACGGGCCGAAGGTGCTGGAGTTCAACTGCCGTTTCGGCGACCCCGAAACCCAGCCGCTCATGATGCGGCTGAAGACCGATCTGCTCGAAGTCTTTCTCGCCGTCGCTGAAGGCCGGCTCGATCAGATTACGCTCGAGTGGGACCCCCGGCCGGCCCTCTGCGTTGTCGCCGCCAGCGGCGGATATCCGGGGAAATATAAAAACGACATTCCCATCACGGGCATCGAAAAAGCCGACGCGCTTTCCGACGTCAAAGTTTTCCTGGCGGGCACGAAATCCGACGGCAAGCGCATCCTCACCGACGGCGGGCGCGTTCTGAGCGTGTGCGCTCTGGGCGACACGATCGCCGACGCGCAACGCCGGGCGTATGAGGCGATCAAGCACGTTCAGTTTGAGGGGATGCACTACCGGAAAGACATCGGGCATCACGCGATGCGCGGATGACCGCGCGGGTGTCGCTCGCGGATCAAGCTCATGACCGCGACAACTCGATGACGGCTATCTCAGGCCGGATTCCCACGCGGACGGGTAACACCGTGTGTCCCACGCCACGGCAGATGAAGACAGGACAGCCGGGGCCTTGGACGAGGCCGCGGGCGTACTTCTGGCCGTAACGGGATGGGACGATGGGCGTTCCGAGTCCGGGCAGGTAGATTTGGCCGCCGTGCGTGTGGCCGCTGAGCATGAGATCAACGCGGTGGCGGCCGGCGAGAAACGCAGGGTCCTCCGCGACGTCAGGGTTGTGTGACAACAGCAGGCGGGGCATCGCGTCGGGTAGGCCGCCGAGCGCGGTGTCGTAGATTTGCCGATCCTCGTAATAGTCGCCGACGCCGGCTACGCACAGCTCGCCTTCGGCCCGGTTAACGGTCAGTTTACGCTCCGGCGTGACGAAGTACCTTGTGTTGTCTATCAGCGGGATGCCGACGCGGGCGAAGGCGGCTTTCGACAGAGGGGCGCTTTCCCACCAGTCGTGGTTGCCGAGCACGGCGACGACGCCGACCTTGGCGCGCAGGGCGGCAAGCGCGTTGACGACGGGGTCGATGTAAGCAGGGGACCGGTGAACATAATCGCCGGTGAGAAGTACGAGGTCGGCATCGAGCGCGTTGGCCGTCGCTACTACGTCGCGCACGTGTGACAGCGGGATCCACGGCCCGTGATGAATGTCAGTGAGCTGCACGAGCCGCAGGCCGTCGAGCCCGGCCGGAAGGTTTGGTAGGCGGAACGTCCGGCGAGTAACCTCGAATTGCCGCGTCGCGACCGACATCGGGAATCCGACCGCGCCGATGGCGAACGAGCCCGCGCCCGCGGCCAGCACGCGTCGCCGGGAGATGCGACGCGCGTCTGCCGGGGGCGTGGCCGGGCTGGCGTCGGATTTCTCGCGTCGGCGACGTAGATTCCTAACGATCGCCCGCCAGACGTTCATGGCGGCAGCGATGGCGGCCGTGTAGATCACCCCGTTGGCGGCCACGATGAAAAACATCGCGCCGAAGCTCGTGTGATGACCCTGCCGGACGGCGGTGACTACCGCGACGAGCAGGCCGGGCAGCGCAAGAATCGCGCCAAGTCCGTTCAAATGGCTCAGCAGACCCTGCGCGAAGCCGCGCGCGTAGAGCGGCTCGAACAGCAGGTCGACCATGAGCAGATACGCGCTGACGACGAGGGCAATGGCGAGGGCCGGGCGCAGGTTTGGATGGCGAGTCAGCACCGATACACTTATCCGCTGTGCCGTCTTCATACGCAAAGCCGAGTTGCTGCATAGCACTTTGATCCAGACGACCCGAGCTAAATGAATGTGCGCGAGCACGCGCCCATGCGACACGACGCTGCC
>JBKJRK010000645.1:0-4988 GCA_046593135.1 Tepidisphaeraceae bacterium
CGGCCAGGGATTCGTCTAAGAGAACGGGATCGTGACCGGAGGGGGAAGTTTGCATCCAAGCAGCGTTGTACCCGAATCCCGCCGCGTATTAGAGCAAGTCCGCCTCGGTTTTCGTAGCGGCACCGCCGACCGCCGCTTGCGGTTTCACAAACCGATGCGCGGTCTGCGAAACCGCATGCGGCGGTCGGCCGGGCTGACGCACGGCGGGCTACACCGGCTGCGGCTGCGGTTAAAGCGGGGCGCTCTAATTTCGATCACGCCGCAGCCCGTTTCAGGTATTCCCGCAACCGGGCGATAACGCGGTCAAAGCGGGCGCTCTAATTTTGATCGCGTCCGACCGGTTTTTGCTTGCAATTTTCGTATGGCGAGACATAATTGAATCGTTCGTTCGGGGGCTGTTCGCGTGGCCAATGTAGCTACGGCCGGCGACGGGCAGAATTCTCAAGCGGGTGATTTGTGACCGGATTCTCCGAGATCCGAAGCTGATTGCGCGTAACCGAACGAAGTGAACGAGTTGAGGTGACCAAGCGCCGCCGGATCGGCGGCGGGCGACAAGGTCGGAAACCCTCCGCCTCTTAGCGGAAACGATACCGGAAGCCGGGCGTCCATTCCCCCTCGAATTATCAAGGCCGAGGGCCCCATCCGTAGGACGACTCCACAGTATCGCACTGACCGGTGAGCCGGCTCGCTTTTGTCGCGGCCGCTCACGATTTCCGACCTGGTTGTCAAAGAATCCCGCTGGCGCCAGCCGCTCAGTCGGACGGAAAGCGATCCTTCGCATTCCATTCGACCGGCGGCAGGCACACGCGGGTTGGCGGGTGCCAAGGAGCGGCTCCACAACCGATTCGCCGCTCGAAGACACACCGCACTGCTCACGACCCGCGCATCCGCTCGCCTTTGGCGCCTACAAGGCGCCCCAGCAAGCCGACCGCCGCCCGTCTCCGACAGGCTTCGTCCATCGTCACTGTTCCGCGGCATGTGGCGTCCATGCTGCCGTGGCCGGTTCGTGAGGCGCGGAGCGTCCGTGCTGCCAAACGCCTCACCGATGGGGTCGTGGTTGACCGTCTGACCTATTCACTTTTGAGTAAAACCGGCCTTCCCTGACGAGGGCGTTCGACGCTCGGCCCCAAAGCCTTACGTGAACAGACCGAGAACGACTATGGGGTCCAACCATCCGTGAGTGGAACCCGATTTGTACGTACGCCTTACATGCGACACAGACCCGGCATTGGATCGGCCGACTCGCGATTGCCCGTGACTGCCGGGCGGGGCGCTAATTTGCCCCTGCAAACAGCCGCTCGCGTTCGGCCTCCCAGTCGGGTCTGTTCCAGATTTCAAGGTGGTCGCGAACGCCCACCAGAGTCACTTCCTTGTCCAATGCGGTTCGCTTCCGCATCGATTCCGGGAGCAGAACCCGCCCTTGCTTGTCCGGCTCCAGATAGCTCGCCGTCCCAAACACCCGCCGGTCATAGGCCAGGCGATCGCGTCCGGGAGTCAACTCGGCCGGTACTTCCGACACGAGCGACTCATAAAACCGCTCCGTATACATCCACGGCCTGCGGTCGGCGCCGATCACCAGAAAAAACGCGGCGCCGTCACGCTCGGGATCCATTTTCTTGCGAATTTCAGCGGGAATGAGGAATCGATTCTTGTCATCGATGTTCAACTCATACTCGCCGTGAAGGATCAGGTGTCGCAAGGGTTTTTGTTCCACACGTCACGAGCGATAGGGGAGTTCTACCACCTCCTTCCACCTTTGCAACTCGAAAATTAAATCGTGGATAGATTTCTTCAAGATTTCGGTTTTCTAGCGTCCTTCGGCCAAAACGTCGCATTTTTCAGGAGTTTGCGCGCTGGCGAGGCGGAGGCCAGTGTATGGAATTGTGGATAACATGTCGGGAGCAGAAGCCCTTGAATCCCGAGTTTTGATAGGGCGGCCGGACGTGTGGTGAACCACGCGGAGAACTCGACGCAAAATGCAAATCTACGAATGGGCCGCGAAAACTAATGCTTTTGGACACCGAAACCGGCGCAATCCAAGCAGAAGAAGTCCCAGACAAGCGAGGGCGAGCACAAGGAGCCAACCTGGCCAGATGCTCGATCCCTCCAATGCGGCAAGAGTGGCGGGAAGTGGAAGGGCAGTTTCAAACGGATTCGACAGGCGGGTCTCGGGCGCGAACTCCAGGCGAAGGTAGCGCAGCAAGCCGCCGCCCAAAATGAGGCAATTTGCCAGGCAGACGCCGGGCATGCGTGTCCGGGTCGAGCGGAGCAAGCATGCCCAGATGGCCAGCGTGATGAGCCACGTTCCGACAAATGCCGTCGCCCAATTCATCTCACCCGCGCTGCCGCCGCTCAAATACACCGCGGCCAATTGGAAAGGCCACCCCGTTGCCAGAATCTGGATCGTGCAGCGAAGGTCGCGCAGGAGAAACGGAAACAGCAGGCCGGCTACCACGACCTGTGTGCTGAACAATAGCTGCGGCGCGAGTTGCTCCGCCGGGGCCGGATAACGCGCCGCGAGCGGAATTCGCAGGGCGGCGAGGAACATCACGCAAAGTTGAAGGCCGAGCCAGAGCAGCAGCGGGGCGGCTGAAAGGGCGGGAACCGCAGGAATTTGGGAATCACGCGTGTTTTCACGCGGGTTGGCACTCGGGGAAGCTGTGCGCTCGGCGCTCATGGGTCACGTGTCCGCGACGCACGTCGTAGCGCGGCCAGCACCACTTCGTAGCTGCGACGCCTGCGTAGCCTCGTGCGATTAATGTACTCCGCACGTGAGGCGACGCGGGCGTCGCAGCTACGAAACGCGCAGATGCAAGGCCGCTCTCTAAATTTAGTGTTCCGCCGTGGTCGCCTGCGCGGTGCGCGGATCGAGGCTCGGGTACGTGATCTTATCGTAGCGGATGTCGATGCCGTAGGGCTGGTTGGCGTCGATGCGGCCGTATTCCTGGTACACACGCTTGAGGTAGTCGAGCTTACGCCCGGGGTCGACTTCGATGAACCGGTCAGCGGCCTTGAGCGGGCGGCCCCAGCGAATTTCGGTGCCGTAGCGCGTGAACAGAACGACTTGCGCTTCGCGCGCGTCACGCCGGCCGGAAAAGTTCTCGACGTTGATCTTGCGGATCTCGTGCGTGAACGGCTGGTTGGCCGGGTCGAGCAGCAGCCCCGCGAGGTCCAAGCCCGCGCGGAGATCTTCGCCAGTCCACTTCTGGCCGGCGTTTTTCGGCGCGGGCCGCGCAACACCTTCGATGATGAGGATGTTCGTCCGCCCGTCCGGCGTTTCGACGACGCGGGGGACGTCGGCGACGGCGTATTGCTCGGGGAGTCGGACGCCCATCCGGTCGATCAGGTAATACGCCGGCCCTGTTCGCACGAGGGCGGCGGGGGTGCGAAAATCGCAGTCAAGTTCGAGCGTGTCGCCCGGCGACTTGCCGTACACGCGCCGCACGCCGCGGACTTTCATGATCCACGGATTGCTTCTGAGCATGCGCGTGATCTCTACGAGCATGTCCTTGTCGAACGCCGAATGGGCGCCGCGCGGCGCGACTTGGGTCGCGATTTGCTGTGCGACAAAGTCGCTCATCCAACCCGGCCGGTTCTTCAACAGCACCATCGGAGGCTTGCCCGGGAAGACGACCTTTTTCTCGACGTGTTCGCGGACGAGGGCGAAGCCGACCGCGCAGAGGAGGAGCACGAGCGTCGCCGACCCGGCATGAATGCCGACCCGACGCCGACGTGCCGCCCGCTCCGGGTCGACGGGTTTACGGGGCTTGTTGACGCCGCGGTTGTCCTGCTTCGCTTTGGCCATAAATACTAAAGAGTTATCGGACCGATGGGCGTGAAAACTGAAGGGAGTGGATCGTGGAATTCGACGCGGCTACGTCGCACTGGGAACCACGGGCTTCCGCCCGCGGCTATCACACAAGCGACATCGTGAACCGTCGTGAAAACGTGCCGACTCTAAGCGCGCCGACCGCCCCGTGCTTGTGCCCGTTTGACGAGGCGATCCACCAACGGGCCGAAGGGGATGCCGCCATGGTTGGCGGCTTCAGGGAGGAGGCTGGAGGGCGTAAAACCCGGCAGGGTGTTGATCTCGAGCAAGTAGGGCGATTGGGTCTGCTCGTCGATCATGATGTCGATGCGGGCCAGGTCCTTGGCGCCGACGACGTCGTTGGCCTCGCGGGCCAATTCCTGGCATTTCTTCACGAGACCCTCGGACAAGCCCAACTCGAAGCGGTGCTCGGTGTCCTTGGCTTTGTACTTGGCCTCGAAGTCGAAAAATTCTCGCTTCGGCACGATGCGGATCGGCGCTAGAGGCTTCTCTTCCAGCAGGCCGATGGTGAGTTCCGGACCTTTGATGAACTGCTCGACCAGCACCTTGCCGTACTTGGAGAGGATGGAGTCGATCGCTTCCTTCGCCGCCTCCTCAGTCTTGCAGATGAAAACATCGATCGACGAACCCGAATCAAACGCCTTCACCGCGCAAGGGGCGTTGATCGCTTTCCGCGTCGGATTCTCGCGCGTGAGAACCTCATAAGGCGGCGTCGGCAGGCCCGCCGCTTCCCAGGCACGCTTGGTGACCACCTTATCCATCCCGAGGCGCGACGCTCTTGAGCCGCTGCCGACGAAGGCGAGGTTGCGCTGTTCGAGAATCTCCTGAAGCTCGCCGCTCTCGCCGAATTGGCCGTGCAGGACGGGGAAGATCACGTCGGCAGGCTTATCCAATCCTGAGAGGGCCGCGGGCGAGACGTCGGAACCAAAAACCTCATGCCCCATCGACTTCAAGCCCTCAATCACGGCCTTGCCGCTGACCAGGCTCACTTCGCGCTCGGCGCTGGGGCCGCCGTAGAGAACGGTAACTTTCATGCGTGCAAAGTAGCCAGTAGCCAGTAGCCAGTAGTCAGTAGAAAAAACCCGCTTTCCCACTGGCTACCGGCTACTGGCTACTGGCTACTCTCCTTCAAGGCCAGATCTTCACTTCCGATTCCAGG
>JBKJRK010000077.1:0-4831 GCA_046593135.1 Tepidisphaeraceae bacterium
GATGATTCGGCGGGCGTGTAATTCGTTCGCGCGGTACTGCAAGGCAGCCAAGTCGGTCGTCGCGTAGAGGAATCCGCCGCCGGTTTTCTCGATGATGACGGGGGGCTTTTCGGGGCCGTCGATGAAGACGGCGGTAGCGCCTTGGCTTTCGGTCGCCAAACTACGTTGCTTCAGCAATGCGACCACGCCAGCAAGTAAGGGGTTGTAAAACGACTCTCCACGTTCATCTTTCTCACAGAGAAGAACATTCAGCCGAGTGTAGATCGGCTGGTAATCAGCCCGCGTCTGTTCGACGATTCGGCTCCATATTGCCAGAGCGGCATCGTTTCCCGATTGAAGTTCGACCACCCGGCGTCGAGCCTCGTCTTGAAACGCGGGATCGGCATCAAATCGCTGCTTCGCCTCACGGTAAAATCGCTCCAAGTCCGGAATCGTAATTGTGTCGGCAGGTCCGCCGGGAAAACTAGCGATCAACATCCCAAACTGCGTCCCCCAATCCCCGATGTGGTTCTGCCGAATGACCTTGTGCCCCTGAAACTCGATCGCCCGGCTGATCGCGTCGCCGATAATCGTGCTTCTGAGGTGGCCGACGTGCATTTGCTTGGCGACGTTGGGGCCGGAGTAGTCGACGACGACGGTTTGCGGCGAAACCGCAAGCGGTGAGCCGAGGCGTGCATCCGAGGCGACGGATTGGAGCTGCTTGGCGAGCCAAAGGGGGGAAAGGCGGACGTTGATGAAACCGGGGCCGGCGATGCCGACTTCGGTTGCGAGGTCGCCGAGGTTGAGCTTGGCTTTTACCTGCTCGGCGACGGCGCGCGGGTTGGTCTTTGCGCCGGTCTTTTCGGCGACGAGCTTGGCCAGGCCCATGGCGGCGTTGGACTGGTAGTCGCCGAATTTTTCATTTTGGGCGACGCTGATGAGCGGGTCGACCTCGACGTCAAACGCTTCGCGGATGGCGGTGCGGAAAACCTGATCGAGTTGGGCGGCGATGGTCTGCATGGGTGAATCAATCGAGCCGGGCCGTCCCCGGCCCGGTCTGCAACTCCTGTCAAAGCGGCGAATGCTACAATGGAAGGCCGTGTTGCTCTACCGGCTTGTGGGCGCAGTTCGTCGACCCCATCCCATCTGCCGGAACAACGATACGGCGGGGTACGTCTATACAGATGTCAGGGCTTCTGCTTTCCCGGGTCGCGTGGCGGAGCGTATAATGCCGAAACGGCAGCAGTCGGGCGCTACACAAATGGCTGCCGTCAGCCCGTCTTGAAGAATGAAGCTGCTGTTGTCTTACCAAGCAAGGATGATGCCCATGCGTCGTGTTCGCCATCGGTCGCTTGTCGTATGCGTCGCCGCGGTGGTTGCGCTGTCGCAATGGGCTGGTTCGTCGTCCCCGGCGTTCGCCGCTGCGTCGGAGGAGATTGCCACCGTCGAGCAACTCAAGTCTGACGCGTTTAAGGCGTTGCGCAGCGGCCATTTCGACCAAACGACTGAGTTGTTGGGCCGGGCCGCCCGGATGTCGCAGGACCCGCAGATTGAGCGGATGGCGGGCTGGACCAAGACCTTTGAAAACCAGCGCCAGGAATTCGCCGCCGAGCGCAACAAGCAATTCCAGAAGGCCATTCGCA
This sequence comes from Tepidisphaeraceae bacterium, assembly GCA_046593135.1. Taxonomy (GTDB): domain Bacteria; phylum Planctomycetota; class Phycisphaerae; order Tepidisphaerales; family Tepidisphaeraceae; genus JBKJRK01. The sequence continues at coordinate 1,623 of JBKJRK010000077.1, forward strand.
AGGTCAAGCACCTGATTTCCAAAGGCAAGAGCGACTACGCCATCGATTGGGCGGCCGGCGCCTATCTTTTGGCGGACGACAAGAAGGCGTTTCGCGCCGAGCCTTGGGTCGATCAGCTCATTGCCGAAAATGCCAAGCGGGCGGAAGCGTTTGACAACGAAGAGCAGTGGCTGAAGGCGCTGCGGTTGTATTCCGACCTCGGCTCGCTCGAGCCGGCCGTCCCGATGTGGAAGGACAAGTTGAAGCTGGCGACGCGCCGCGTTCGCCTGCTCGCCTTGTATACCCCCAGCGTGCTGCGCGAGTTGCAGAAGTCGGAGAGCAAAGGGGCCGAGGAAGTCGAGGCAATCCTCAAGGAGTTTGAGAAGACCGAAAACCCCACCACCCAGCCCACGACCGAGCCTGTTGTTGAAAAAGACAAGAAAGCCGAAGACGACGTCCAAAACGACGAGTTTCGCATCGACTGGCGCGAATCCCTCCGCGGCGTTACGACGGACATGCTTTGGCCCGCACTCGTCCAAGCCCGCGAAAACTACTTCCGCGACATCGGCTACGCCGACCTTACCGTCGGCGGCCTCACCGGCCTGAAAGCCGTTGCGACCACCAAGGGCCTGGAGAAGGCATTCCCAACGCTCGCCGACCCGGACAAGAAAAACGAGTTTCTCCGGGTGATCGAGGATCACATTAAGCAGGCCAACGCCGCCGCCCCGGAGACGGCGCAGCTCGTGCTCCGCGGCACGCTGGCGAAACTGCGCAGCGTGAACCGCACGACGATCGAACTTCCGGAAGAGGTGATGGCCGCGGAATTTGCCGACGGGGCGTTCGGCGAGCTCGACCCGTTTACAAGCATGATCTGGCCGAGCGATCTCGAGGAATTCAACAAGACGACGCAGGGCGAATTCAGCGGCGTCGGCATCCAGATCCAAAGCGACAAGGACGGCAGCCTGAAGGTCGTCAGCCCGCTCGAAGACAGCCCGGCTTATAAGGCCGGCATCAAAGCCGGCGACGCCATCACGCACATTGACGGCAAAAATGCCAAGGGCATCACGCTCAACCAGGCCGTGAAAAAGATCACCGGCATCAAAGGAACGATGGTCACCCTGACGATCAGGAGCCCTGACACCAACGTCAAGGACTACCCGATCCGCCGCGACATCATCAAGGTCGCGAGCATCAAGGGATGGATGCACCTGCCCGGCGGAGGTTGGGAGTACCTCGTCGATCCGGAAAACAAGATCGGCTACCTCCGCCTGACCAATTTTACCAAGGAAACGGGCAAGGAGCTCGACGTCGCGATCGAGGCGCTGAACGCGCACGGCGCCAAAGCCGTCATCCTGGATTTACGCTACAACCCCGGCGGCCTGCTGACGGCGGCGACGGACGTGTCGGACAAGTTCATGAAGGACGGCGTGATCGTCACGACCCGCCCCGACCGCGACCCCGGCAACCCGCCGACCGTCGCGACGGCCCAAACCGACGCAACTGAAAGCGAACTGCCGCTTGTCGTGCTCGTGAATCAATACTCGGCCAGCGCCAGTGAGATCGTCTCCGGCGCGCTGAAGGACCATAAGCGGGCGTTTATTGTGGGCGAGCGGACATTCGGCAAGGGCAGCGTCCAGATGCTCTTTCCCCTGTCGAATCGCGAGGCGTATCTCAAGCTCACCACGAGCCACTACTACTTGCCCAGCGGCCGGTGCATTCACCGCGAGGAGAACAGTACGGAGTGGGGCGTCGACCCGGACGTGACGGTCGAAATGACTCCGGAGCAGATGCGCGCCGCGATCGACGCGCGACAGGACCTCGACGTCCTCCGCGACATCAACGCCGCCCCGGCCGAAGGCGAGCAGGAAAAGCTCAACGACAAGGCCCCGGCCGCCCAGGAAAGGGTGCAACCCAAGCTCGACGACGATAAGAAAGAAAAGAAGGACCTCCTGTCCAGCGACCCCCAACTCGCCGCGGCCGTGCTCCTGCTGAGGCTTAAGTTAGCGGGCGCGGAGTTGTGAGGGGAGAGAAGACAGGAGACGGAAGAGAAAAAACGAAGGAGGCAGGCACTTCAACGTGCCTGCCTCCGATTTGCATTTCTACTGGCTGCCGTATTCTATCTACTGTCTTCCCCTACGCCATCTGCAACGTCGCCAGAGCCGTCGGCACGTTGTCGCTGAAGGTGAAAACCTTGTCGAGCCCAGTGATGAGGAACGAGCCCCAGAGCTGTGTACTGAGGTTGCAGAGCACGAGGCGGCTGTCGGACTGCACCGTTTGATTCCGGAGCCTCAGCAGGCGGGCGATGTTGGACGAGTTGACGAATTTCACCGAGGCGAAATCCAGCACGGCGTCGCACCGACCCTGATCGAGCGATTGCTCGACACTTTCGATGTCGTCACTGAACTGCGGATCGTCTGCGAGGTGGACGACGATTGTGCTTTCTGACCACTTCTCGACAGGCATGCGCAAGCCTCCGCCGGAAATAAGCGAGTCGCCAGCACGGTAACCGCCGTTCAGCCGTGGGGCAACGGTCTCTTACCTACCGCCTCTCATGCCGATCCTTACGCACTCATAGAGCGGGCGAGATGCCCACGTTGGGTTCATACGCAGCCCGATACGCGAAGTGTGTCTATCGGCATCGAATGAGGTCTTCGTCGCGGACGCCGATTTCCCGGCGTTTGTTTTCGATGTCGCAGAGAAAGCGGACGCCGTCGTTGTAGTAGCCGGCGGTGGGGCGGACGTCGGGGAGGTGGGTTTTCCAGTAGGCGTTGAACCGCCGCATCATTGTTTCGCGAAGGTATTTGCTGATCATCGACGCCAGCGCGACCGACATCGCGCCGACCTCGGCCTTCTCGCAGAAGACGATGCGCACGACCTGTCCGTTCTTGGCCAAATGGTATTCGCTGTGGCTCGGCGTCTCGTGATCGATCTCCAAGGCCCAGTCCTCGAACATCTGCCGAAGCAGTCGGCCGTAATGTTCCCGGCCACCCTGCCGATCGCACACGATGACCAAGCCCTGCGAAGCGTAGGTGCGCAGCAGGAAATCAAGGTGAATCGCCGCGATCGAAAACAGCGCGTCGCTCTTGTTCCGGGTGGCGTTCACCATCCGGTTGAACTGCCGCTCGAAGACCACGCGGGCCGCCATGTGAACACACGACACGCCGGCTTGCTGCATGTGCGGGCCGAGCGCTTTGACGAACAGCCTCAGCGGCAGCCCGTCTTGCTCGACG
>JBKJRK010000192.1:0-4244 GCA_046593135.1 Tepidisphaeraceae bacterium
ATGCTCCTTTTTGCAGACGCAGCGGCCGACGTCGTGTACGAGGGACGCGAGGCCGAGCAGCCGGCGGTCGCCGGTGGAGAGCTGGTGCAGCGGCCGCGTGAGGTCGAAGAGGTTCAAGGCAATCGCCGCGACCTGTCGCTCGTGGGCGACACCGCCGAGGTGGCATGTCGCCCACTGCTCGGCCGCGCGGGACGCGGGGCAGTCTGCGGCGTAGTTTGAGTCAGTGTCGCGGTATAAACGCATCGGGTTCCTGTCGTCACCCTGTCATCGTCGAGCGAGGGGCGCGGCTTCATTAAGGTATCGGCAATCCCAGTTCCCGGACGTTGCACCGCGCAGCCTGTGCGGGGCAGGCGAGGCAAAATCCGGGACGTTCCGGGCCAAAAAAGACCGGCCGGACAGCCCCGGTCGAGTTTTCCACAGGAAAATCGGGGGAATTCTCGGTCACAGGCATTGAATCCCCCGCATTTTCCGATACTTTTGCGCCATCGCTCCCGAGTCGCTCCCACTTGGCCGTGGGAACAGGCGATTCGCGGGGCACCTCGGCACACGGACGGAACGTCGTCTTCTGGGTGAAAAGCTTTGTTTAAGCTTTTCACGGGAGGAGTCGGCGGGCACGACGGGCGCGGGGGAAAATCCGTCCCGGTTCGCGGAATGGCCGCGGGCGCGGGACGGGACGCATACCTCTCTGGAAAGGAGACCCATTCCATGGCCAAGACAGCAACCAAGGCGTTGAGCAAGTCGGAGATCGCGGCTCATCTCGCCGAAAAGGTCGGCATCACGAAGAAGCAGGCCGTCCAGTTCATGGCGGCTCATGCTGAGTTGGCCTACAAGCAGGCCAAGAGCTCGTTCGTCATCCCGGGCATCGGCAAGCTCGTCCTCACCGAAAGCCCGGCGCGCGAAATGATGATGCGCTTCGGCCCCAAGGCGGGACAGATGGTCAAGGTCCCCAAGCGCAAGAAGCTCAAGTTCCGCGTCGCCAAAGCGGCGAAGGACGCGATCCTCGGCGCCAAGTAGGTTTATCGCTTGCCGCATTTCCGACGCGTCGTTGAACGGGCTCGCCCGTGAAACACTGACGGAGCGGCAATCGGCTCAAGGGCCGCGGGTCTTCACGGACCCGCGGCCCTTTTTATTGGCAAGCATTCGGTCTTTCACCATCTGGCCCTACGCCGGGCCAGTTTGACGTGACAACGGGACAGCCGGATCGCGTCCCGTTTATTCCATCCCGAGTTTTTCGAGGCGAATGGTCGATGACGACGGCGCGGTACGCCGGTTGCTTTGACGTTCTTCGACGAACACAGGAGAGACGTCTATGAGCCAGTACAAAGACAGCAATACCGGGCCGATCGCAGGTGACGAGGGTGAGGGTCTTGGGCAGGGCGTGGCCCAGCTCAACTCATTGCTTCGCGGAGAAATCTCCGCCGCCGAGACTTACCGAATGGCGATCGACAAGGTCGCCAACAGCGAGCACGCCGCCAACGCCGGCTTACTCCGCGAAATCCAGGAAGAGCACGGGCGGGCTGCCCAGGGCCTGCGTGACCGCATCCGCGAACTCGGCGGCGAAGCCTCCGACTCCTCGGGCGCTTGGGGCGTGTGGGCCAAGACGGTGCAAGGAACGATGAACCTTCTCGGCGACACTTCGAGCCTGAAGGCACTCAAGGAAGGCGAAGAGCATGGCCTGAAGGATTATCAGGAAGCCGTCGATGACGTCGATGCCAGCACCGCTCAGCTCATTCAGAACCAACTGATCCCCGCCCAGCAGCGGCATATCAACTTGTTGGATCAACTGATCAATTCAGTGGGAACGGCATGAGGAAATGCTGAATGCAGAATGTTGAATGCTGAATCAATGCAAAGACAAGAGGCCGCTCCCATCGGGCGCGGCCTCTTGTCTTTATCTGCAATCATTATCCTGAATTCAGCATTGGCCTTGCATCAGCCCGTGACCGACACATACGGCAACAGCGCCATGTAGCGCGACCGCTTCACCGCCCGGGCGATCATCCGCTGTTCCATCGCGCTGGCGCTGGTGCGCTTGCGGGACTGAATTTTGCCGTTGCCGCTCATCATCTTGCGGAGCGATTCGGTGTCTTTGTAATCGATGTAAATTTTGCCGCTCGCGCTGGTCCGGGCGATTTTCACCTTCGGCCGGCTGAACGACTGAAACTTCTCGGTCTTCTCGCGACGCTCGCGGCCGCTCTCTTTTTTGGGTCGGGGCATGAAAGGCTCCATCGACCCGTCTCGCCCGAGCAACGCCTTCTCCCATCACCTTAGATTGGGAGTAACAAGGATTTACGGCCTTTCGGCCCGAATCCCTGCAAATGGAAAGGGTCACCCTGCCTTGCGCGACGGGGGCGGAGATTGTACCCCAACCGCTCTGGCATTCAACCCCTCGCGGCCCCCTTCCCGCGCCGCACCCCTTGAGGACCGCCGGCTTTTCTTCACGTCATACAGCGCCCGGTCAGCCGCTTTCATCATCGTGTCCGGCGTCGGATTTTCGCAATCGCGCAGCGAGGCCAACCCGACCGACACACGCGGCAGCGTCGAAACCTTCAGCGTTTTGACCAGCGCATCGACAAGCGAGGTCAACCGCTCGGCTAACGCGTTTCCGGCTTGGACGGTGCTCTCGGGCAACAACACGACAAACTCGTCGCCCCCACATCTAAAGCCGACGTCCTCGCCTCGGATGGCGGAGCGAATGAGTTGCCCGATAGCCTTCAGCAGGTCGTCGCCGGCGGCATGACCGAGCGTGTCGTTGAGGAGCTTGAAATGATCGACGTCGATCATCAGCACGCAAAGGTTTTTGCGATCCTTCACGTGCCGCTGGACGCACTGGTTCAAATATTGGTCGAGGAATCGCCGGTTAAACAGCCCGGTAAGGGCGTCGCGGGTGGCCTGCTGACGAAGGGAGCCGATCGTGCGTTCGAGGGCGTCGGTTCGATTCGCCACGCGCTGCCGCATCTCGGCCTCAAGCTCGGCGATGACAGTCCGTTGTTGGCGGAGTTCGCGGAGGATTTCCTGGATCATCGGGACGAGTACGCGAGGGCCGCCGTCGATTTCAAGAAGTTGTTCGATCGGTGATTCGCCGCGGTGCACGCGCGGCAGGAGGTCGAGAAGCCGGCGGGTCGGGATTGTCCAGGTGCGGTAACGATCCGCCGCGCCCCAACAGCCCGCCAGAAACGCCGCGACCGCCAGCATTACCTGAAGCGTCCAAGCCCCCTGCACCGGGTCGCGCACCACCAGCAGTCGTCCGAGCCACGCTAAAGCCGTGGCAGATAAGAGAATGCTCAGGCCCTTGCGGATACCATTCCAAAACTTGGCAGCCGAACCGGCTCCCGTATTTCCATGCGACAGAACGGGTTTTTCGGTCGAAAATCGAGCCATGCGTGTAAACGTCTCCCCTCCGTCATCGGTGAGAATCGTTACGCAGTTGAGTCTGGCAGGATCAGTCTTATAGTCGGTTGGCAGACTGTTAAATCCGCCCTTCAGTTCAACTCCGGCCGTCGCTGAACGAACCGGCCGGAACTGGTGGTTACGCCGTAATCGGAACGGCGACGTTGAATATCTGATCGTGAATGCGCGGCGCGGGCGATAGCGCCAGGCGTGCTCGGCGTGGGGCGACGGTGGTTTGCGGGCCGGCGTGGGTGAGGCGCAGCCAATTGAGGTTGGCGACGTCGCCGGTGGCGTTGTTCGCGGTGTCGATGCCGAGCCGAAGGACTTGCACCCCGGCTTTAAGGTTGATCGTGCCGGCGGCGGTTTGCCAGACGTTCCAACCGCCGGTCGCGGGCAGGGCGAATGACCCGCCGAGCGTGACGTTGCGCCCGTCGGCTCCGAGGCTGACGGCGCCGCCGAAGCCGGCGGCGGCGGCGAAGCGCAGTTCGAGCGTGTACTGGCCGGCCGCGGGCACGTTCACCGTGTACGCCAGCCACTCCCCCTTCGCCGCTGCTACGTGATGCCCGCCGCCTCCGTCGGTCGTTCCCTCAACGTCGACGCCCGTATCACGGAACATCCCGAGGTCGTTTTCCGGCGTACGGTCCTTCCACGCCTTGCCGCGTGGGCCTTCGTCAAACGCTTCAGCTTCGACGACCCCCGGCAACGCCGCCGGCGCTCCCGAGAAAGGCTGCTGCCCCCGAATCGCTGACTTGCCGGTCTTGGTCGGGGCTTCGTTGGTCGATGCGGAAGCCCCCCCCGCGTTAGCGGCGCGGACGCGGTAATCGTATTTCTTCAGCGCGGCGAGGTGATTATCG
>JBKJRK010000255.1:0-5725 GCA_046593135.1 Tepidisphaeraceae bacterium
ACCAAGGCCCGCGCGCCGTGACGGTCGTCGCCGTCACCGACGACACGGTCACCGTTGACGCCAACCATCCGCTCGCGGGAGAAACCCTGAACTTCGCCGTGAAAATCGTCGAGGTGCGCGACGCCATCCCCGAAGAGTTCGACCACGGCCACGCCCACGGCGCCGGCGGGTATCAGCATTGACGGGTCGTCAGCCCGCGGCCTTGGCCTTGAAATACGGCTTGAGGTCCAGCCGGTGATACGCGCCCTTCGTAGCGCTCTGGCCTGTCGAAAGAATAAGGACGCGATTTGAGGGCTCGAACACCATCGACTGCATGGTGTATTTCCCCTGGGCCACCTCGGAGAGCATTGCTTTGACGCCGGCCTCGTCGATTTTGCCGAACTGCTGTTGGGACTTCGTACGCAGCAGGTCGTATCGCACACACTTGCCTTGCGAATCGTAGTCCTCGCCGCGCTGGTGGTTTGTGCTGATCAGGGCGGCGTCGTCATGGCCTTTCCGCACGGCGATGCCGTCGGGCGTGATTTCGACCGCCGCACGATTGCCGTCGGCGTCCATCAGCATCAGGTTATTGGCCGACTGCCGCGCCGTGTCGCGTAGCAGCGCGACGGCTTCGTCCACGGTCCGGCAGCGCTCGAGCACCGTCCGGTACAGCAGCGTGTACGGCATCGCGCTGGGCAGGCGCCCCCCGCGCTTTACTTCCATGTTCGCCAACGACAGCCCGTGCTCATTCATTCCCGACAGCACGCCCATCATGCCCGGCCAGGCAATGCTGACAAACTGGTAACGGCCTTCGGGACGGTACACGAGCAAAACGCTGGCCTTGTCCGCGACGTCAAACGACCGGAAGTCGAGGTTGCGACCGAACCGCGCGACCCCGTCCGGCGACGCCGACGCCGGCAGGGCGACGGTGCTGCACGCGGTCCCGGGGCGGAGGTCGAGGAAACACTGAGCCAAGAGCATCTGGCGCGGATCGATCGACGTCGCCGTGGCGAGCGCCTGGACCTCGTCACGGTGCTCGGGGGCGAACTTCGGCTCGAACATGCTCGCGGCGGCGAGGGCGAGGGCCATCGCCCCGCTATTGTGGAAGTATGCGGTGAGGTACCGGGTGTGCAGGTCGCGAATCTTGTCGCGGAGCGCGTCGGCGTGTTTGCGGCCGATTTCGAGGCCGGTGCCGTCGAGCTCGATAATCGGGATCGGGAACGGCTTTTCCGTCTGCGCCGATACGGCGGGAGCCGTCGACGGCGCGGGGGCCTCTGCCCGCATCGGCGCGGCGAAAGCGGCCAGGAAGATGAGGGCAAGAAATACGTTCGGGGCACGAGCGGTGCGATACGTCATGTCCATCCAAGGTTACGGTTGCGGAGTTCTGCGCCACGACGTTGCACGCGGCGCGATGCGGTTATTACAGCCGGTTGGCGTCAAGGGTTCGTTCGCGTCGTGTGAAGTCTGCATTCTGCGATCTTGACGACGATTGCGATCCCGTCGACGCACTGTAGTCGAAGACGAGGCATCCCCATAGAATCCTGCCCATATGCCCGAAGCATGGACGGTCCGGCGTATCCTGGAATGGACTTCGGGGTTCTTCACGCGCAAGAACATGGACGCCCCCCGGCTCTGTGCCGAACTGTTGCTTTGTCACGTCCTCGCCGCCCCACGCATCAAGCTGTACACGGAATACGACCGCGCCCTGACCGATGAGCAGCTCGGCCGGATGCGCAAGCTCGTCCAGCGGGCGTCCGAAGAAGAGCCGATCGCCTACCTCACCGGGCGGGCGCATTTCTTCAACCTCGAGTTCGACGTGTCGCGAGACGTGCTGATCCCGCGGCCGGACACCGAAACGCTCGTCGAAAACGTGCTCCAGACCGTTCGGCACCAGCCCGGGCTGGAGACGCCGCGCGTAATCGACCTCTGCACCGGCAGCGGCTGCATCGCCGCGGCGATTGCCCACCACCTGAAAACCGCGACCGTCCTCGCGATCGACATCAGTCCCGCCGCCGCCGCTATGGCCCGGCAAAACATCGAGCGGCTCGGGCTGGCGGGCCGGGTGGTGGTGGAGCAGGGGGATCTTTTCGAGCCGCTGACGCGCCTCGTCGACGCCCAGCCGTTTCATTTGATCGTCGCAAATCCGCCGTACATCCGCAGCGGCGACGTGCCGGCCCTCGACCGAAGCGTGCGAGAATATGAACCCCTTCAAGCCCTCGACGGCGGGATGGACGGGCTGGCCCTGCACCGCCGGATCCTGGCCGAAGCCCCCGATCGCCTTCTACCCGGCGGGCACGTATACCTTGAAATCGCGTTTGACCAAGGCGATCTAGCCCGCGACGTCGCCGCCGGTTACCCCGCCTTCAGCGACGTCCGCATTCTCAAAGACTTCGGCGGCCGCGACCGCGTTCTTACGGCCCGTCGGGGGTAGTGCAGTTCGATCCGCAAATTCAACCGCATTAATCGCGTGGAAGTGAGGCAGCCCGATTTTCTTGTCATCGCAAGAGGCATTCGCCCAAACATGTGGCAAAAATGGCGTCTACCCAGATGAAATAAATTATCTATTTACCCCGTCCAACCTATTGCCCCTCCGACCGCCCTCCGTATAACGGCTTCCCCCGCCACGGTTAGTTCGCTGTTTGTTGCGGGTTTTTTTGTTGTTTTCCGTACCACAACCCAGGTCGTTGGAGGTCGCGTGCCGAAACTGCTTTCGGCGGTCGCCCGTTTCGTTTCTACGGGCCGCCGTCGTACTGAAAGAACAATCCAGTCGGGAAGAAAGGTCGCCGTGCGCCCGGCGTTGCCGGAGGCGCTCGAATCGCGCACGCACCTCTCGGTCGCCCAAGACGCCAACGGTTGGACCGTCGTCACCCCTGAAGCCCACACCCGCGTCATTTTCGTCAGCAGCACCCAAGGCAGCGACGGAAACACCGGCCGCTCTTCCGATAAACCCGTCAAGACGCTCGCCAAAGCCGGCTCACTGCTGCGCGACAACAGCTCCGACCAGATGCTCCTGAAGCGCGGCGACGAATGGAAAGAGTCGTTCAACGGCTGGAGCAAGAGCGGCAAATCCGACCAGCAGCCGCTGGTCATCGGCGCTTACGGGGCCGGCGAACGCCCGCAGCTCAATACCGGAGCCAAGAACGCCTTCTACGCCGGCAGCCGAAATGACCGCATGGACCACGTGTCCGTCATCGGCCTGCACTTCTCGGCCCACACACGGCTACCGGGCAAAGACTTCGTCAGCACCGAAGGCTCGGCAGGCATCCGCCTGCTCGCCCCGACCGACGACTTTCTAATCGAAGATTGCTACATCGAAGGCTATCGCGACAACATTCTGCTTCAGGCCTTTTTCGGCCCACTGACCGACATCCGCATCCGCCGGTCCGTCATCGTAGATGCCTACGGCACCTATACGTCACACGCCCAGGGCCTGTACGCACAAGGCGTCAACGGGCTGCTGCTCGAGGAGAACATTTTCGACCACAACGGCTGGCTCGAAGGCATTCCCGGGGCCGAGCAGACGGGGTTCAACCACAACGTCTACATGCGCTCAGACAACCAAAACGTTGTCGTGCGCGGCAACGTCTTCGCCCGCGCGTCGAGTCACGGGCTTCAGGCCCGCTCCGGCGGCAAGATCGAAAACAACCTGTTTATCGACAACCCAACCGGCATGAGCTTCGGCCTCGTCAACGGCTCCCCCGCGACGGCGGGCGGAGTCACCGGCGCGGTGAAGGGCAACGTGTTCCTCGGCGGCGACGCCGCAATCAACGGCTCGGACCGCGGCTGGGCCCTGGAGATCGGAAACACCAAAACCGGCGCAGGCACCGTCGTCGAAAGCAACATCTTCTCCGGCGACGGCTCGGGCGGTTTCCCCGCGATCGTGCTCGGCGTCGGATCCAACATCGACAACCTGAGCGAAACCGCCGGCATCAACGACCTGACGATCCGCAACAACGTCATCAACCACTGGGCCGAAGGAATTCGAATTTCATCGGGCCTGCGCGGGGGCGTATCGTCTCCGGACGGGCTTAACGGATTAGTCGTTCGCGACAACGACTTCCAGAAACTTGCCGGCACGACGATCCTGCACGACGCGGCGTTAAACGGAAACGCCGAGACGTGGGCCGGCAACCGCTATGACAACGACGGCGGCGGGCCGGACGTCACGGTGAAGTTCAGCAAGGTGCAGTGGAGCCGCTGGAAGAAAGACCACGAATCGACCGGAAAACTGGCTAAAGCCAAGTACTACGCGCCCGACCGAACGGCCGCGAGCTACAGCGCCAGCCAAGGCGGTGCGAGCACCAATAGCGCGTTCGTCGCCGCCCTGCGGAGCCAATCGTCGCAAACGTGGAAGCCGCAGTATGCGGTCCCGATTGTGACCGAGTATCTGCACAACGGGTTTAGCGAGACGGGCGCGGCCGTCACCCCGCCACAGCCGCCCGCGCCCGGCACGCCCGTCGAGCCTCCGGCGACGCCGCCAGTGAATCCGGACCCGATTCCAACTCCGGGCGCCGGGGCCGAACCGACGATTCCGACGGCGACTATCGACGTCCCTTCCGCCGTGCGGGTGACAGCGGGAGACGCCGCGCCGCTGACGTTCATTGTCACTTACGCCGACAGCACGGGGATCGATCTGGCAACGCTCGACGCGGGCGACCTGCGCGTCACCGGCGGCAAGAATTTTGACCAGCCGGCGGCGTTGGTTTCTGTCGAGCAAGTGGGAAGCGCCGCCGTCGCGACCTACGCAGTCAGCGAGCCGGACGGGGCGTGGGATCGCGGAAACAAGGGCGTGTACACGGTCACCGCCAACGCCGACCAAGTCCGCAGCGTCGACGGCCAAGCGGTCGCGCCCGCGCCGCTGGCCGAATTCAAACTGACAGTCGGGAAAGCGCCGCCCACGGAGAAACCGCCGACGGTAAGAAAGGTGAAGTTCACGACCCGGCCCGGCTTCCAGTCGATTACCGTGACGTTTAGCCGGGACGTTTCAGCCTCAATCGACCCGGCCGACCTGTTCCTCACTGCCGCCGACGGTGGTCGGGTCGATCCGTCCGTCGTCGCCGTCAGCTACAACGCCGCCAGGAACGCCGCTACCTGGACCTTCCCCGGGCTCGCCGGCACGCTGCCCAAGGGCAAGTACCACGTGACATTCGCCGGCTGGGGAATCGCCGACCCCGCCCAACTCCTCGACGGCGACCGAGACGGCGCCGAAGGCGGAGATTTTGTTTTGAAGAAATGGTTCAAGGCCTGATCGATTGCGGCGGCCGCTCAGTCTTCCGGCAGTTCGATTTGATCGGCGGGCAGCTCGACGAGCGAATCCCCCTCGCGCACGACAAGCGTGTTGCCAGCCTGCTTGTGCTGTCGCAGCGCGTCACGAACGCCGTCCCGCAACGCCTTGGCGACAAGTTCGTCATCGTCGAATGGGTCCGCTACGTCATCCGGAACCGTCAGGTTTCGATTCTGTTCCATGGCCGAACTCCCGTACAAGTTGATTCCAAATGACTGCGTCCGCTATGCGATGGATGTTGTTTTCGGAGCCGCGCGCGATAAGCCTCGGGCCACTCCTCAATGCACTATCATAGACCTGCCATTTGGACGCGAGTGGATGATACAGTTCAAAAAAGTTCCGCAACCCGGCGTCGTATCGCCGCCGCACAGTTTCGTCGGGGACTGTATGGCCACCAAGTCGTACGCGCTGTGCCACGCGACGGACGGCGTAACCGCTGAGGGAAGCCAGAGAAAGAGCAAA
>JBKJRK010000281.1:0-3721 GCA_046593135.1 Tepidisphaeraceae bacterium
GATTGACGGCGCGCCCACTGGTTCCCAACGCGCTGGCGGTCGACCGCGTCGCGTATCTGCCTGAGGACCTCCTCACCAAAGTCGATCGCTGCTCCATGCTCCACGCCCTCGAAGTCCGCAGCCCGTTCATGGATCACGAACTCGTTCAATTCGCCGCCGGGCTGACGACCGATCAGCTTCTCAAAGGCGGCCCGAAGCGCATGTTGCGCGAGGCATTTGCCGCCGATCTGCCGGATTTTGTCTTCAAGCGGAAGAAAATGGGCTTCGCCGTCCCCATCGGCGAATGGTTCCGCGGGGAGCTCCGTTCGATGCTCCGCGACCACCTGTTCGCGGCCAATTCCTTCGCCCGCCGGCATTTCAACATGAAGGTCGTCGAGCGCCTCGTCGATGAGCACGAGACGCAGCGCGTGGATCATTCCCAACGCCTCTACGCGCTGCTAATGCTTGAATTGTGGTGGAAGCTGCAATGACACCGGTGGGCGGGGGGCTTTCGGCGTCCAGCCACACGCTTCGTGGCTTCGTGGTTCAAATACCCGCGGGCCGTGGAACACCCGGCCGGTGTTGCGGACGGGCTTTGAACCGGCGGGTTTCGCGATAGACGGCCCGCGCGGCGCTGGCGGCGATCATGAGGACGCCGCCGAGCTCGAGGATGAGGTGGACCCACTCGTAGTAGCGGTGGTTGATGTCCCGGAGGATCGGTAACGAATCTGCGGCCCGCAGGACGATGAAGACCCCGAGGTACAACAGCCCGACGAACGCCAGCATGTACAGCCGCCACTGCCGGCCGATGTACAGCAGCATCGCCATGGAAATACCAAGCCCGGTAAGACCGAGCGTGACGAGCGATAAAATCTTGATGCCCAGCCGACGGCTGTTGAGCCCGCCGGACTGTACGAGGTTGTCGCCGGTCGAATGAATCCAGGTTTGCAGGTCGAGCTGCTTGTTCAACCCGAGTAGAACGAGCAGCGCGGTGAGAATGATCCAGAAAGCCGGCCGTTGTAACCGGCGCACGACGTTATAGGTCCGAGCCTCGTCGCGAAACGCGGCGGCGCACAGCAAGGCGGTCAGGAAATACGCGATGGTGATCGCCCACCCGAGAAGATTGTTGTCGCCGAAACCCGGACGCCAGCCTTCTTGCGTCATGACAAGCAGCGTGAACACCCCGTTTTATCGACGCGAGGATCTAGGAGCATAACCACTGTTCAATGTTCCGAAGACTTCTCGATACATCCTCTTTGGCATTGATCCCGCGCCGGCAGGACATTAAGGTCTGGCGTTTGAGAATTTAGCTCAAACCGAGACAGTCGAAGCAACGTTTTCATCTTGGGGACTGCATTACAGCCGGCGGACGGCCCGGAACCGCTGTATTTTCCGGACCAAGGTACCCCGTTGCGGGGCGTAAGCGTGAAAACAATCCAACAGTCCCGACGAAACACAGCGCCCGCCCGCCGCGCCCGGGGTGCTGCCGGCGTAGCGCCTTCGGCGTGTTACGCGCTGGAATCCCTCGAACATCGCTTGGTATTTGCCGCCGCCCCGGTGTTGGGAATGAACCTCGACACGGTCGTTGATTACAGCGCCGCGTGGACCTTCACCGACTCTTTCAAATCCTCACGCGACTGGTTCACCATCGCCTACAACACGGCGACCAACCAGGAAAGCTGGTCGACCGGCGGCACGCCCGTCGTCGACGCCAAGGGCTGGCCGGTTGAGCTCAAGAGCTGGACGAACGACCTCGGCGAGCCCATCCAGCAGCGCCTGGCGACGCTGATGTATCGTGAGATCAACGGCAACTATCCCGCCGGCGTGTATCACGCACGATGGGCGGGGACGGGAACGGTTACATTCAGCTTCGACGCCCAGGTGATCGCCTCCGGGACCAATCCAGACGGCACGCACTGGGCCGACGTCAACGTCACGCCGACCAACGAAGGCATTCTCCTCAAGATCACCGACATGCCCCCGGTGGCCGACCCGTCCGGCGTGAATCCGCCGGCGGTCGACCCGATCCGCGACGTGCACCTGTGGGTGCCCGATTACAACGGCCAGAGCTTTGCGGGGCAGGTGTGGGAACCCGGCGCGGCGTTCTCGCCGTTTCATCCGCTGTTCATCGAGCGGCTCCAGCCGTTCAAAGCGCTGCGCTTCATGGACTGGATGAAGACCAACACCAGCAGCAACCAGCAGTGGGCCAACCGCCGCGGCTGGGACGAGGCGAACCAGACGGGAACCGACAACAAGGGCGTCGCGCTCGAATACATGGTCGAGCTGGCCAACGAGATTGACGCCGACCCCTGGTTCAACATGCCCTACAAAGCGGACGACGATTTCGTCCGCAACTTCGCCACCTACGTCCGCGACAATCTTGAACCGGCGCTGAAGTCTAACGTCGAGTGGTCCAACGAGATTTGGAACTCGGCCGCCGGGTTTCACACCTACGGCTGGATCACGCAGCAGCTCGCGCTGCCCGAAAACGCCGGCTTGTCGAGGTATCAATTCGTGGCGCGGGAGATCAAGCGTGATTTCGATGTCTGGTCGGACGTATTCAGTGCCCAGCCCGACGGCCGGCTCGTGCGCGTCGTCGCGGGACAGGCGGCCAACCCGACCGGCGTCACCGAAACCATCCTGCAAAACATGGCGGGCAAGTACGACGCCGTTTCCTGTACCGGATATTTCGGCCTGAACAGCAGCCAGCGGGCCTCGTTCAACGCCGGCACGACGTCCGACGACATTGTGAAAGCGGTGACGGGCGCGGTGCCGAGCGCGATCCGCGCGCTTCAGACCCACCGCACCCTCGGCCAGCAATACGCCGCGGCCGGAAAGACGATCAAGCTCTACGCCTACGAATCCGGCCAGCACGCCGACGGCCAGGGCAACGCGAGCCTCTCTTACCTCAACGCGCTGTACGCCGCCCAATCGAACCCCCTGATGTACGAGGCCTACGACGATTTCGTCCGCGGCTTCTATGACATGGGCGGCGATCTGGCGATGCACTACACGTACGTCAGCCGTAACGACAAGAACGGCTCCTGGGGCGCGCTACAGTCGCAGACGCAGCCGATCGGCGGGGCGCCGAAGTACCGCTCGCTGATCGACGGCACGACGGGAGCCGCGTACGTCCCCGAATACACCGTCGCCGTCGAACAAGCCACCGGCGCGGAGTACGGCGCCACGCCGCTCTCGTTCCGCGTTACGCGAAGCGGTGACAAGTCGCTGGCTCAGGACGTCTCGTTCCAGCTCGGCGGAACCGCCGGCGCGGCCGATTACGTCAACCCCGGCGGCACGATCCACTTTGCGGGGGGACAGGTGTCCGCGGTGCTGACGATCATCCCGGTCAACGACACCGCCGTCGAAGATTCCGAAACCGTCACCGTCACGCTGCTCAACGGCGCCGGCTACCAAATCGATGGCGTCGCGACGCGCGTCACCGCGACGGCCAGCATCACCGACGACGACGGATACGTGAACGTTGCGCTCCCGATCATCAACCCTAACTTCGAGACCGGCGACTTGAGCGGTTGGACGAAGGTGCAGACAGGCAGCGGGACCAATCTGATCTCCGTCGCCCCGGCCACGCCCGGGGGTTTCGTGGTCAACGCCCCGCCTGCGCCATACGAGGGGGTGAGATACGGGTGGGCCAGCGGAGCTTCCGGTAATACGCCGGGCGCCGCGTTGTACACCGGCGTCTACCAGCGGTTTGATGTGACGGCTCACGCCACCGGCATTG
>JBKJRK010000327.1:0-3332 GCA_046593135.1 Tepidisphaeraceae bacterium
CAAAGGCTCCAATACAGAATGAAGTAGGCAGCATGAGAGATAGAACTTGGCATGGGCCTCGTCTTTCTTCTGTATTCGGTCTACTGTCTTCTGTCTACTTCCATGTACAACATCAGCCAGTTCAAACCCGCGTTGTACGTCCTGTTGCTGATGGGAATCTTGGGTTTCGCGCTGGCTTCGGAGTCTCCGAAGATTTGGATCATCGGGACAGGGGGGATTCTGTTCAACGCCTGGCTCGTGAAGACCGGCCGGTTCACGCCGATGCCGCGGATCGTCGCCAACGTTGTGACGATCGGCTGCATGCTCTTTATCGCGCGTGAGGTGTTTGTTCCGGATACCACGCCGGTCATGGTGATCGGCAAGTTCCTGGTGCTGTTGCAGTTGATCAAGCTCTGGGAGCAACGGGCGAACCGCGACTACGCCCAACTCATCGTCCTGAGTCTTCTGCTGATGGTCGCCGCGGCGATTAACACCGCCAGCCTGACGTTCGGTTTGCTGTTCCTCGCGTACCTGTTCCTGTCGTTGTACTGCTGCCTGCTGTTCCACCTGAAGGTAGAAAGCGATAGCGCCCGTGCGGCGTTCGCCTTGCCCGAAGACAAGATGAGTCCCGCGACCCTGCGACAGGACCAACGCTACCTCTCGCGGTCGATGCGTCGGCTTACCGGCTTCGTGTCGGTAGTTGCGATTGCGATGGCGGTGGTGGTGTTCGTCGTATTCCCGCGCGGCGCGGGGGCGGGGATGTTCGGGCCCATGCCGTTCCGGCCGGCGCAGACGCTGACGGGCTTCAGCGAAAGCGTCAGTTTTCAGCAACTGGCCAAGATCACGCAGAACAACGAGCCGGTCGCACGCGTCACCGTCACGAAGAACGGCGTGCCCGTCGACGGCCGGCAGGTGCTGTGGCTCCGCGGCGTTACGCTCGACACTTACAACGACCGGCCGACGCCTCGCGGCGCGCCGTGGCAGTGGATGCGCACGCCCAACCGTTACGACGACGATGTCGACGTCGATCACGGCTCTACCTTCTCGGAAATTTCGCCCCTGCCCGAAGGCGGCGACCGCTACACGCAACACGTCAAGCTCGATCCCACCGGCACGCGCGCCCTCTTTGCCATGGCCGGGGCCGTCAGCATCACCCCCAAGCGGGGCCTCAATATCCGTTTCAATACCGTGGACGGCGTCATTCAAACGCAAAACCCGCTCAGCATCCCGGTCGAATACGACGTGGTGTCGACGGGCGTGCTTCCGCCGGACCGCAAGCCCGAGGAATGGCAAGAGCAGCGTCGCGTCAGCGGGCCCAACCCGCGCTGGCAACGGATCAACTCCAGGGTCCAGCAGTACGCGCAGAACCCCGACGTGAGCGGCGTCGGCGCCGGCGGCAAGCCGCTCGCCGAGTTGCGGCCGCGGGAAGATTACGTCAACGCGCTCGACGAACAGCTCGCCGTCAATATCGAAAGCCATCTGAAGAGCACATTCACCTACACGCTCGACCTCACCGACGCCGCCAAGCTCCGCCGCGACGACGACCCGATGGTCGCGTTCCTCTACGACCTGAAACGCGGCCATTGCGAATACTTCGCGGGCGCGATGGCGCTCATGTGCCAGAGCCTCGGCATGCAGGCACGCGTGGTCAACGGCTTCAAATGCGACGACTTTAATTCCATCGGCACCGGCTACTACCTTGTTCGCCAGAGCCACGCGCATTCGTGGGTTGAAGTGCTCACGGAAGGCGGGTGGAAGTCTTTCGACCCCACCAGCGCCCGCGAGGAGCAAGCCGCCGCCGGGGGGTTGTGGCAGGACGTCAAGCATTTTTTCGACTTCCTCGAGTTCAGCTACGGCAATTCCGTCATCGCCTACGACAACGACCACCGCGAAAATCTCATCGCGAACGTCGAAAGCAAGATGACCAACACGACCTATGCCGGCGGTGAATGGTTGGGAAAGCTGCGCGGCTGGTTCGACATGAACATGTACAAGGTTTCGTCGACGGTCATCGGCGGACTGATGGCGCTCATGATTACCGCGATGGTCGCCTTCGTCGGGTGGTTCCTCGTGGAGCGCTGGATGCTTCGCCGCCGTGCCAGGCGCATCGGCCTGGAAAGCTTGTCGACTTCCGACCAGCTGCGCATCATTCGTCAACTCGGGTTCTACGGCGACCTTCTGCAACTGCTCGCGCGCCACCAGATCAATCGTCCGAAACACCTGACGCCTCTGGAATTCAGCCAATCCCTGCTGTATCTACCCAACCGGACATACGACACGATCCTGCGGCTGACCCATTTGTTCTACCGAGTACGCTACGGCGAAATGAAACTTTCGCACGGCCAGCAGCGCCGTCTTGAAACCGTCATCACACGCCTCGGGGATGCGATGGGCGCACCTCCCCCGAAGTCAAAGACGACGGGCTAACCGGCGTTTAGCAACGGTTCGCAGAACCAGGATTTGTACGCGCGGGCGCCGGTCGGGGTTTTGTCCTCGCGGCGGACCCGCCCTAAAGTCTTAGCAGTCATGCAAGCGATCATTCTTTCCGTCGGCGACGAACTGGTCCTCGGGCAGACCGTCGACACCAACTCCGCGTGGATCAGCCAGCAGCTTGCCGCCGTCGGCTGTGCCGTCGCGGCGCACCAGACCGTTCCCGACGACCAGCCCGCCATCGAGCGTGCCGTCCGCGAGGCGGCCGCGCGCTGCGATTGTCTGATCGTCTCCGGCGGGATCGGTCCCACTGCCGATGACATGACGCGCCAGGCACTGTCCGCCGTGCTGGCTATGCCGCTGGAATTGAACGAAACCTGGCTGGCGGAGCTGGAAAATTTTTTCTCCGCACGCGGCCGCCCGATGCCCCCGCTTAACCGCGTCCAAGCAATGATTCCGCGCGGCGCGACCATGATTTCCAACCACGCCGGCACCGCGGCGGGCATCCGCGCGGTGCTGACAAATCCCAAATCTGAAAACTCAAATTCAAAAACTGAACTCCAAAATCGAAAATGTGAAGTCTTCGTCATGCCCGGCGTGCCCAAAGAAATGAAGGCGATGTTCACGCGCGACGTGCTTCCCCTTGTCGCCGAGCGCGGCGGCGGGGCGGTCATCCTTTCCCGCATGCTTCACACTTACGGCATGGGCGAAAGCGCGATCGCGGAGCGCATCGGCGAACAAATGATGCGCGGCCGTAATCCGTCGGTCGGCACGACCGTCTCCGGCGGGCAGGTGTCCCTGCGCGTCAACGCGCGCTTCCCGTCGATTGACGAAGCCCGCCGGCAACTCGACACGACGTGCGCCGCGTGTGAAACCGCACTCGGCGATTTAATTTACGGACAGGACGACGACGACCTTCCAGC
>JBKJRK010000394.1:0-2526 GCA_046593135.1 Tepidisphaeraceae bacterium
ATGAACGATTATGTGCCGAATCAGAACGGCGGCGTGCAGCCGTTTTTCCAGGACAATAGCGACGGTACGTTCCAGCAAACTGAAACGCTTGGCGCGCCTTACCCCATGTACGGAAATTATAACTACTATACCTATGCGATGGACGGCCCGGTGGTGGGTTACATCCAGCCAGGACAAGGCCTGTTCTGGCGCTGGGTCTCCGACAACAGCGGAGTTATCCTCGCCAGGCTTAACAACGGCGCCTCGGCCGGCAACGGCACCTGGGGTTTCGTCCCCCGTGGCGTAATGCCGTCGGCTCTGCGGTACGCGGACTATTATCCGCCCCTCAATCGCATGATCACGCGTTTTGATAACCAGGCAGGCGGAGGTTGAGCCCAACCTCTAAATCTTTGCGGGGAGCGAACGCCTAACGACTTCCGCTCTTAGCTTAGGTGGTTGCCTTATTCGCCTGGACATACGAACGGGGTCGCAGTCGTTAACCGATTGCGACCCCGCTCAATTTTGGATGGTGAACCGGGCTCGCACGATCCCGAGGTGAACACATCGTGCGAGGCGGGCTATAGCTCGACGGAACGCAGTTCCCAGCGATCGCCGGCGCGGGCGTAAGTCAGGGTTTGACTCGTGGAGCGACCCTTGCTGACGCGTGCGGTGACGACGACGCGTATTTCATTCGCATCCTTCGCGTCTATTTTTTCATAGCTCAAGGAGCCGTCGTTTGCCCCAAGGTCGGCGGGGAGTTGGACGGCCGCGTTCGAGACTTCGCCGCGCGTCAGTGCCCCGCGCACCGCGACTTCCCCGGCGAGGAGGAGTTGACGGAGTTGGGCGTCGTCGGATTGGCGGACGCTGCGTTTGAGGTCGCCGGCGAACAGAACCGCCAGCGCAGCCAGGCTGGCGCCGACGAGTGTGACGAGGGCGAGGGCGGTGAACGTGGCGAAGGCACGGCGAGACGTCGAGGCTGTGGCGGATTTCATGGGCGGGCCTCCCGGGCCAAAGCGATCTGGCTGACGAACGGGATTTTTCGGCCGTCGCCGCGACCGTCGGCTGCCTCGGCGAGAAGCAGGACCGGGCCGTCGATTTCAAACGAAATTCCGGCCGCGACCGCGGGCCATTCCTGGCGGTCGGTTTTGTCAGCAACTGACTCGGTGCGGACAAATCCCCCCTGCTCCGTCACCGCCCAGGTCACGATCCCGCCGTCGGCATTTTCGACGCGCGCGGTTCGTTCGTCCGGCGTCTTTAGCTTCGCGGCGTTCCACACGTCCCGGCGGAGCTGCACCACCGCGGCGTCAAACCGTGCGCTAAGCCCGCTCATTTCGTTTGAATCCCGCGAGACGCGCAGGGTCGAGCGCAGCAACTCCGTCGCCGCGAGCGAGAACGCGGAAAGCAGAGCAAGTGCGACCAGCACGTGCGCGAGCGTCAGGCCGCGGCGGTGAAAACGGCAACGGATCACGGGCGGGCTCCTTCCGCGGCGCGCGTCGTCGGGGTGCCGTCGGCGCCGAGTATGTTGTTGCTCGGAATGAGGCCGACGAGCGTCGCGGTCCGGCCGTTCAGCTCCGTGCGGACGCGGACCCACGCATAGCCAGCGGGTGCGGCGTCTGCGGCAAGGGGTTCGATTTTCACGCCTTCACCCGCCGGCTGGTGCGACTGTAACTGCACCAGTGCGTGCTCCGCCGCCCACGTCGCGCCGCGCCGGTCGGCCATCCGGCCGGAAGCGACGCGCTGGCGGCTGACCGCGACGGTGAACGCAGTTCCCAGCACCACGAGAATGATCAGCCCGATCGTCGCGTCGAGCTGGAAGATGCCGGCCCGGCGGAATCGGGACGGGAGGCGGCGAAAATAGGACTCAAATCGCATGGTCATCGGATCGTCCGTGTAACGCGGCCGAGATCGTCGTTCATGCTGTCAACAAGTTTGATCATGGGCAGAAACAGACTGACGACGATTGTCCCGACGATCAGGCCGCCAATGATCGACACTACCGGCACCAGAGCGGCCTGGATCAACACCGCCGAGCGGGCGAAACGGCTGTCGTAATAACGGGCGAGGAAGCGAAAGACGTCATGGAGTTCGGCCCCGCCCGACGTACGAATCAGCCCGACGAGCATCGGCGGCATGCCGGCTTTTCGCGCGCCCTCGGCGGTGGGCTGGCCGGCGCGGGTGTGGTCGGCCCACCGCGCGAGGCGCTCGCCAAGCACGGCGTTGGTTCCACTACGCGAAGCCTCAATCAGCGCGCGGTCGAGGGTGTGGCCCGCTTCGGTGGCGTCGGCCAGGACGTGACATGTGTCGGCTAGCGCCCGCCACCGCGCCGTTCCGGCGACCCCGGGCACGTACCAGGTGATTCGATCGGTCAGCGCCTGCATCAAGCCGGCAGATAGTGACCGCGGCGCGACGATCAAAGAAACCATCCGAAGAACGTATAGCCCTGTAGCCACCAGAAGAACGAAGACCAGCGGGATCACGATGATCGCCCACGTTTGCCCGAGCCAGACCGTGACGGGCGGGAGTTCGACCTTGAAGTCACGAAAGATT
>JBKJRK010000408.1:0-2735 GCA_046593135.1 Tepidisphaeraceae bacterium
ACGGCTCGCTTCTCACGCAAAGTTCGTTCAACGACGCGGGCGCGCCGGTCGGAACGGCGTCGTTTTACAAAGTCACAGCCGTCAACGCGGTCGGCGAATCGGCGCCCTCCGCCGCCGCCGGCGCCACCCGCCCGGGCCCCGCGCCCGGCGCGCCCGCGACGCCGGCGGGGTTGGTTGCAACGACGGTTTCGTCGTCATCGATCACTCTGAGCTGGAATGCTTCCCCCGGCGCGACACGCTACGTCCTCGAACGACGCCCCGGCGGCACAGGAAGCTTTGTCGTCGTCTCCGACGCCATTGCCGCGACGACGTTCGCCGACGTCGGCCTGGCGGCGAACACGTTGCACGAGTACCGAGTCAGCGCCGCGAATTCCGCCGGTCAATCAACGCCGAGCGCTTCGGCGTCGGCGACGACGAGCCCGGTGTCGTCGGGCACGGTGTCGGCGTCGGTGTCGAACGCGGTGATCAACGAGCCGGTGTCCGGCACGTCCCCGGCGGTGTTCACCGTTTCGCTCAACGCCGGGTCGGCCGGCGTCATCGTTCTCAACTACGCCACCGCCGACGGCACCGCCACCGCCGGTCCGGACTACGCCGCCGCCACCGGGTCGATCACCTTTGCGCCCGGTGAAACGTCGAAAGCAGTGAGCATCAATCTTCTGGCCGACGCGGCTGAAGAGCCGAGCGAGACGTTTACGCTCAATTTAAGCGTGGCCAGCGGCAACGTAATGCTTGCCGATTCGCAAGGCGTCGGGACGATCCTGAGCGCTTCGGCCCCGCCTCCCGTGATGCTGCCGTTCGGCGGAAAAACCGCCGCCACCTTCACCGGCGCCGACGGTAAGCCGGTCAAGGTTTCCATCAAAGGCCCGGGGTCCGGCATCGTCACGCTGCTTGACGGTCTTGCAAGTATTGAAGTCACCGGCAGCACCGCCGCCTCGGCGCTCAACGTCGCCGGCACGACTGCTCTCCAAGGCGTTACCGTCAACGGCGCGCTCAAGAGCTTTACCGGCAAGGCGATCGATTTTGCCGGCGATTTCACCGTCGCCGGCTCGCTCGGCAAGCTGCTGTTCCGCAACGCGTCCGGCTCTCACGCGATCAACGTCGGGCCCGGCGGCACGATGACCGTCGCGCTCGCCAGCGCGTCCGACCTGCGCCTCAACTCCGCTTCCCCGATCAAGTCGATTAAGGCCGGCCAGTGGCTCAACACCGACGCCACCCGCGAGTCGCTCAACGCGCCCGCAATTTCAGCGATGACCGTGAAGGGCGACCTGACGACAGATCTGCTCGTCGGCACGATCGGCAAACTATCTGTCAAAGGCGCGATCACGAACTCCCAAATCCTGGTCGCCGGCAACATTGGCTCCATTCGCGCCGGCGCATTGCGTGACAGCCGGGTCTTTGCGGGTGTGAGGGATACCGTCACCACGTTGCCGACCTCAATCGCCGATTTTGCCCAGCAGGCGACAGTGAAGAGCATCGCCGTCGGCGCGAAAACAGCGAATTCTTTCAGCAACACGCTGATCGCCGCGACCGATCTGGGGAAAATGTCCCTCGGCGTCGTTAATACGTCCAACGGCGGCACGCCTTTCGGCATTGCCGGCGACAACGTGGCTTCCGTAAACGGCAAGACAAACGCAGGCGGCCCGAGCATCAAGGTGAAGAAACTCGCAGACCCCTCCCAATCTTTGAACGAAGGCGATTTCGTCCTCCG
The DNA here is from genome assembly GCA_046593135.1 of Tepidisphaeraceae bacterium. Taxonomy (GTDB): domain Bacteria; phylum Planctomycetota; class Phycisphaerae; order Tepidisphaerales; family Tepidisphaeraceae; genus JBKJRK01. The sequence goes on from JBKJRK010000408.1 coordinate 1,709, forward strand.
CGTGTTGTGAGGCACTTTCACAAGACGCGTCTCAGAATTGCCATGCCCGTCCGAAACTCCACCAAGCCCCACGATTGCAATCGTGGGGCTTGATGTTTTCTAAAGTCGAGCCGCAACCGAGCGGAACTTCGCGTCTCCAATCGCTATCATCGCGTCATGTCCCATCTCCTCGACTGGCGCCACGAACTGAAGCTCGTCGTTGATCTCATGCAAGAGTTCAGCAAGCAGACCGACCCCCAGGAAGCCGCCAAGATGTACTCTGCGGGGCTCCGGAACGGGTTGATGCCGGCCGGCGAATGGATATCCGTCAGCCGCCGGGGGCTCACGGCGCCGGCCTATCGCATCACCCGGAGCTCCAGGTGGAAGGAAGAAGTAAATCCGTGGAAGAATCCTGAAAAGCTTCCGCATTTCACGAGCGGATTGCTCGGCGAGCTGCTGTATTGCAACGAGCCGACGCTGATCACCGACCTGCCCGCGCGGCTGTCGACGGACGACCCGGCGGTCGACTACCTGCGCGGTTTCGAGCTGTTCGCGACGTTGCCGCAATACGACGGCGGCGTCGCGCTCAACATGGGTGGGATCCTCGTCCGCGACGCGTCCGCTTTTGCGATCGAGCGGTACCCGGGCATGGTCTGGCAGGGCAACCTGTACGGGCGGGCCGCCCACAACATGGTTCTACGGAATGAGCTCAAGGTTGCGTACGACAAGCTCGACGCGGAGATGCGCAGCGTCGGCGACATCCAGCGGTCGTTGCTGCCGACCGAATTACCGCAGATCGACACGCTCGACCTGGCCGCATTTTATGAACCGAGCCGTCGCGCCGGCGGCGACTACTACGACCTGTTCGACCTCCGCGACGGGCGGTGGGGGATTCTAATCGCCGACGTGAGCGGCCACAGCACGCCTGCCGCCGTCGTGATGGCTATCACGCACGCGGTGGCGCACCTTCACCCCGGCGACGGCTCGCCGCCGGGCGAATTGCTGACGTTCGTCAACCGCCATCTCACCGGCCGATACACCGGTACCA
>JBKJRK010000612.1:0-8660 GCA_046593135.1 Tepidisphaeraceae bacterium
CCACCGAGCCAGGGAAATATTGGGAGACGTAACCGACGCTTGCTCCCGGCGGCAGCGCCTGGTGCCATGATCTGGCCCCGGCGGAGGCGGTCGAGGCGGTCGCGCATGCGCTGGCTCGCGGCGAGGGCCGCATCTCGGTAATCGGCGTCGAGTCGCACGACCAGCCCAAGCAACAACACGTTGATCGCCGCTGCCACGCCGCCCCAAGTCGCCAGCTCGCGGGAAGATTTTGCGGTAAATGTGTTGGTCAGAACGAAAAACGGCGACAGCAGCACCTGCCCACCGGTCGACCGCTGCACGGCGCGCGCGACGGCGGATAAGCCGAGCTGCGACGCCGTTTTCAAAGACGGTGCGATGGCGATGGCAATGACCGCGATCAGCACGACGATCGCGACACGCCGGACCAGCGAATAGGCGCGTTCCCCGATCGTCTGCCCGGCCAGGACGGTCACGAGCGTCAAGAACTGGACCATCAGCATCGACAGCACACTGCCTACAAACGCGGCCGGCCAACTGGCGGCGTGCTGGCGCAGCACGAGCCCTAGGAACAACCCCGACATCAACGCGCCGGCAAGTGTGCGGGCCAATTTGAAAAACAGCAGCTCCCGCCGGGTGAACGGCCCGGGAAAGAGGAAATTGACTTCGCCCGGCGAGAACGAAATCACCTTATCCGCCGCGCCGCTGGCGAACAGGTTCAGCGCGGTGATCAGCAAGAGAATGAGCGGGGCAAACAGGCGAACTTTCTCCGGTTCGGTGCGGGGCATGTATTGCGTGGTGAACAGCATCGGCCCGAGCCAGAGCAGAATGATCAGCCCGCCGACGACGGCGAAGACGATCCCCTTAGGCGTCCGCGCGCTGCGAAACATCCGCCGGATGACGGCGCGGGCCTGGAGGCGCATGAGCAACAAGAGCGCGGTGTTCATGCGATTGGCCTTGCGGACGGATCAACTAGCGCCGCCGGCTGCCCTTCGGTCGCGTGGAAGAAGACGTCTTCGAGCGACGCGTCGGCGTCCATGCCGGCAAAAGCCGTCCGCGCCTCGGCGACGGGGCCGCAGAAGAGCAGGCGGCCGCGGTGCAGGATGAGCAGGTGGGTGCAGAGGTCTTCGACCAACCCGAGCAGGTGCGAGCTGACCACGACGGCCGCCCCGGCGCGGGCCCGCTCAATAACGGACGACTTCATCGTCCGAATCCCCCGCGGGTCGAGCCCGGTAAGCGGCTCGTCAAACAAAATCGCCCGCGGCTCATACAGGTAGGCGCAGCAGATCGCCACCTTCTGCCGCATGCCGCGGGACAACTCTTGCGCCAGAACGTCTCGTTTCTCCGTCAGCTCAAACTGTTCGAGCAGCCCCGCCGCCTTCGGCTCGAAGTTTTCGACGCGGTAGGCGGACGCGATGAAGATCAGATGCTCCCAGACGGTCAACGTGTCGAAGAGGCGCGGGTCGTCCGGCACGTACGCGAGCAGCTTTTTCGCGGCGACGGGTTCGACGGCGACGTCATGCCCGGCGACGAGCAGCCGCCCACTCGTAGCGGGTATGACGCCGGTGATCGCCCGCATCGTCGTCGTCTTGCCGGCGCCGTTGGGGCCGAGCAGGCCGAGGACCTGCCCCGGCTCCACGGCAAAACTCAGCCCGGCGACGGCAACGGTTTCGCGGTAAGTCTTGTGAAAATTCTCGACAAGGATCACGGGCAGTCTCCGCAGTTTACTTCAATTCTCGAATAAACAGGTTCGCGAATTCAATTGGTGCATCAGGGGGCTGTAGTCCAATCGCCCCGCGCTGCGGCACGCCCGTCATCACCACGTTTTCGTGAAGGCTTTCGCCGTTAACGATGACCGTAACCCGGTCGCCCTTCGCCGTCACAATCATCCGGCTCCATTCTCCCGGCGGTTTGGCTGCGGCCGACGGGCCGAGTTCGATGACTGATTTAGAATCTCCACGCAGGAGGATGCCGCCGCGCCGGTCGCCGGCGGCGGCACCTGTAGCCGGGTCGACGGGGAGCCGCCAATCTGCGATGAAAACAAAGTCGCCGTACTCTTTGTCCGTCCAGAGCGTCTTTTCTTTCACCTCACCCTTACCGTCGTGGGCTAGTACCCAGTCAGAAGGCTTCCAATGGCCTTCGTGTCCCGACGCTTCAACCCAGTTTGACAGATCGATGCCGGTGTAGAGGGAGGTGAAATCTTCGGCGAGGGGCTGGCACGCGTCGGGCTTGGGGTTGGTGGACGGAAGTTCGGCGATGCGGATGTTCTTGAATTGTGCCGGCGAGCCTTCGGATTCGAGGCAGAGATAGCCTTTGCGCGGGTTGCATAAGCTCCCGCCGGACACGACTTTCCCATTGACCGCCAGCTTTACGATGCCGTCCCTGGCTTCCACGCGGTAATGGTTCCACTTGCCGGCGGGGTTGGCGCGGTTCTCGCTCGGGAGGCAGCGGTCCCACCCGCCGGGGTGGGGGCGGTCGGGTTTCATCGTCGCGCCGTGAATGGGAAAGACGTCGCCGTGGCCGGTGTAGAGACGTTTCTCCAGAGCCTCGCCGGTGACGTAGGCGTCGTCGAGGATCTGAATTTCGATGCCCTTGGCGAACGGCGTTCCGGGGGCCGTCAGGGGCGCGCCCCAAAGGAACAGCCCCGCGTTACCGGCGGGTTTTTCGTGCATCCAGTCGAGCTCGATGACGAAATTTTCGTATTGCCGATCGGTGCGCAGGATGCCGGTGGGGAAACCGGTGGAATGAATAACGCCGTCCCGGATTGTGAAAGTGTCGGGGGCGACGTTAACCGGCGTCCATCCGGCGAAGTCTTTGCCGTTGAAAAGAAAAGCGAAGTGAAGTTCTTCGGCGAATACTCGGGCATTTAAAAAACAGGTCAGCAGCACGACGGCGCGAGGCAATGTCCGCATTCGGAAAATCCCGGTTGGAAACCGTCATTGTAACCGGGTGGGGCAGACATTCTTGTCTGCCTGCCGTTAAAGGCGACAAAACTCTTCTCGCGCAAACAGAAGCCCCGGACGTGCGGTTGCGCGTCCGGGGCTTCGTTTGCCATTGGCCGACGCCGGAATCTATTTCCCGTCCGGCTCAAGCACCGATAACTCGTCGCCGACAAGGCGGGCAATGGTCTGAGTTTTCTCCAGGAGCCATTCGAGACGTTGGGGGTTGGTCATGTCGGACCAGATGCATTGCTCAACCGACAGGCGGAGCGACGACTGTTTAAGGCGCGAAACCATGCTTTCGGCCGATTCGTCGGTAACGCGGGCGGAGATTCCCTCGTCGGCCAAGTGAAACGTGATGGCCCGCACGGCCAGTTCCGGGCCAAAATGGATGAGGGGCGACGCGCCAAGACCAGTCCGCTGAGACTTAAGAGGACGCTGAGCCGCTTGCTGACGTGCCATGATGATACCTCCGATGGAGCCCGCTCATGCGGCACGACCTGGCGTTCAATGGTTTCCCGCTTAAACGGCACGCACAACTGACCGTTCAGACGGCCCGCCAGATCGTCCAAAAGCATACTCATCCATCGGATAAATGACGTAGCAAACGCCGTGCAGATTTCCAAAGTCGCGCGGAATTCACGGCCGAGGAGGGACGTTCGATGTTTTCCGGCCGGGAGAGCAAGTTGCGGACCGCTTCGGCGGCCTCGCGAGCCTCACGCCGGCAAACGCCCGACCGTATGTTTTATGGGACGGTGGCGGCTCGATCATTTCGCCGCAGCGGTGTGTAGGCGATGCGTCGTCATGGCAGAGGCGTCGGCCGGCGAATTTCCTTTGACGGAACATCGAACGTCCTGATGCGGACGAAACATCGAGAGAAACAAACAATGCGTTCCATCTGTGCATTCCATTTCCGCGCACTTGCTCTATGGCGAACCCCGCGACTGCGCATTCGTACCACCAAAAGAGCTACTTCTTTTTCTTCCACGTCCCGTCACGGTCTTTGAGGTATTCGCCGGATCTCGCCTTTTGGAAATTCCGGGCGGCGTTGCGCTCGGCGACCTTGTCCTCGGTCGTCTTTTCCTTCTCGGCGATCAGCTTGTACAGCTCCCGTCGGTCGGCGTTCTCGTCGTCGAGCAGCGATTTGAGCTGTGGTTCAAGACCTTTACCGTCGACCGCGTCGATTACGCCGGCGGTCGTCTCGCCGATCTTGCCGGCGGATTTGGCTTCGAGAATCTGCGCGAAACGGCTCTTGAACCGTTCCTGCAGCTCGTCCTGCCGGTCCGCCCGTGCGTGCGTCGGAACAAAGCCGAGAAGCGTCAGCACGCCGAGCACCACTACCGTCCGTCTGGTCAGCGTTTTCATAGTCAGTTCCCTTCTTCCTTTGTCGCGGGCGCCGCGGCCGCCGGCGTCGCCGGGGCCGTGGCCGGTTTGGTCGTGGGGGCGACTTCTTCCTCGAACGCGAAGAAGTTGTCCAGCTCCCGGTCGATCCGCACGTTCACGTCCACCGTGATGTGAATCGGCTTGACCTCGATCGGCTTCACGTCCACCTGCGAATTCGTGTCGAGCCGCGCGCAGGACAGGCCCACCGCCGCCAGCAAAGGTGTCGTAAGAATGAGTCGTAGTGGACCTGTTTTCATTCGTTCACCGCTCGATCAGTTGGAGAGCTTCGGGTTAGTCAGCTCGTCGTATTTCTGCTTCGACCGCAAGCCGTATTTCAATAAATCATCCACGCCGCTGATGTTCAGCGTAAGGTCCAATTCCTGTGGCTTGGCGCCTTCGCGGCCTTTGCCGTGCGTGGTGACGCGCAGCATCCCGCGCGATTCCGGCTCCTCCGCGAAGGCGAAAGTGAGCCGGTCGTACTCGAAATCGGTCAACGCGCGGAGGATTCGGTTCTTGACCTCCGACAGGTCGCGGTCCGTGATGAACCGCGGGTCGGACTTGTCCATTATGTCGCTCAGCCACTTCGTGTCCAAGACTTCCAGCTCGCCCGTCGCCGACTGTGACCGGAGCAGCCCGGTGCCGAAACTCACCTCCGGCCAGTCTACCTTCATCGGCACCCGCCCGGACATCAACCCCTCGCCCCGCGCCCGCCCCTCGGCGGCAAGGGCGAGCAATTCGCGGAGGCTGATGCGGTCGGCGACGAGCGCGGCTTCGAATTTCGGCTCGGCCGGGTTGATCCGCACACCCGCCGTCGAAACCCGCCCGCCGAGCCAACCGGCGGAGAGCTCGTTGATGAATAGTTCGCTCGGGTTCTTCAGGCTGAAAACGACCGCCGCATCCGTCCATTCCATCGTCCCCATCTTCACGCGCCCGGCGGTGACGCGCTGGGTTAACGGGGTCGAGATCGAATCGGCGACGTTCATCGTCACCGTGCCGTTCACGTTATGAAGCTCAAGGCCCGCGTCCGTCGACGCGGCTTCCACGCCGGCGGCGCTCACCGTCACGTGCCCCGCGGGTTTGCCGTTCTCAATCGCCACGGCGCCCGTAAGGCCGAGCGTCCCGGTAACCGTCCAACCTTCGAGGGCGGCGACGCGCAAGGCCAGGGCCGTGCCGTCGTCGAGCTTGAAGGGCGGCAGGACGGCGGCGACCCGTGCTTGAATCCCGGCTTCCGCGAGCGCGATCCACCCGTCGGCCGAGAGCAACGAGTCCGGCAAAGCGGCCCATCGCACGGAAAAGGTCGCCTTCTTGTCGGCCACGCCGAGCGTGCCGCGGATTGGGTCGAGTTTTTGTTTGCCGAGCATGACCGACGCAATCTCGAATGGCCCGTGCCTGGCCGCCGCGGTCGAGTTCATCGAAACTGGAACGTGCATCACAATGCCCGCAAGCGACGCGCCCGAATTGGCGTGATGGACCGCCGCGCTGTATACGGCAAGTTCCAAGTCGACGGCCGGATCCGGCGCGTCGGGCCCGGATTTCAGGCTGACCAGCGGGCGATCGTTCGAAGGGCGGACGGACACGCGCGTTTCTCCCAGGCTCATGGCGCTTGCTTCCGCGCCGACAACTAAGCCGCGGAAGCCGAGCCACGAATCATCTGTCAGGCGAACGTCGACGCCCGCGGCGTGGATCGTCGCCCCGAGGTGTAAGACACCGGCCGGGCCTTGTAGTTTGGCGCCCCCTGGAAGTGTCAAATCGGCAGATGGGGTCGCCAGTTTGACGTCAACGGCTGCACTGACGTCGTCCGCCCCACGATTCGTGACAAGCCCGCTGATGGGGAACTCGACCGCCTGCCCGTCCCACTCGACGCTGACGACCGACGCGCTCACCGCCAGTTCCCGAAACGGCAGTCGCAACGCGTCGGCTTTCGGTGCCGGTGAATCGCCGGCGCTGTTCACCGGGAGGTCGAGCTTCCCGCCCCGAACCGCGAGTCGAACGCGGACGCCGTCGAGCGTGACCCGGTCGACTTCCCCAGACACCACCTTCAACGGCTGATAGCTCACGGCGACCGACGCCGCCCGGATGTCGCCGCTGGCGGCCGTGAGGTTCGTGAGGGTCGCCCCCCACAGCGTCGCCCGCGCGACGTTAAAGCGCGGGTCGGCGACGCCGAGCTTCGTCAGCGCGTCCGTTGCCGACTTGCGCACGATCCACGGAAACACGAAAAAGTGAATGACGCCACCCGCCAGGGCGAAAGCGGCGGTCATGCCGAAGATGCGTCGCCGCCAGCGATGTTGTCGCGGGGGTGGCGCGGGCGGGTTGGCGGGGGAATCTGGCTCCATCGGTCGCGTCGCCGAATTGTAAGACACGCTTCGAGGGTTCACGAAGGTTGCGGCATTGCAACGCGACAGCGACGGCGTTCCTAACGCCTTCGGCCGCCCCTCGCCGTGGGGGCGGCGGTCAGTGGGTCTTCGGGCCAACTGTGTTTCGGGTAACGCACGCGGAGGTCTTTGCGAACCTGGAAGTAGGTCGTGGACCAGAAGCTGCGGAGGTCGTCGGTGATTTGCACGGGGCGGTAGTTCGGCCCGAGCAGGTGGATGACAACGGCGACGCGCCCGCCGGCGACGCGGGGGGTGTCGGTCCAGCCGAAGAGTTCTTGCAACCGGACGGCGAGGACGGGCTTGGCGCCCGATGCGTAATCGAGTTTGACCCGGTTCCCCGTTGGCACTTCAAGCGCGGCCGGGGCGTGTTGTTCGAGCAATCGATCCAGCGGGTAATTCAGCCGACCGAGGAGAAGCGGCGCGAGGGGAGACCGTCGCAACTCGTCCAAGCCACGTTTGCCTTGCGAAGCCTCGGCCAGAAGTTCGGCGAGTTCGTCGTCGTCGAACGCCGGCCAGGGGTGTTCGGGCATGTAAGCGCGGAGTACAGCGACGCGAGCGAGCACGGTGGCCGCCGATTCGTCCGACGTAAACACTTCCCGCGCCCGCGGCCGCAGCGCCGCGGCCAATGCGCCGGCGGCTTTGCCGGGGTCGACGGCGGCGTCTTTCGTCTCGGCGAGAAGGAGGTCGCGGTACAGCGTCTGCCGCAGGCCGACGACCTTGCCGCGCGCTTCGTCGAACACCGCCGAGTCTTCCCGGCGGATGGATTGCGGGAACAGTTCTTCCAGCCATTCGACCCGGATGCCGCTCGCGATGCGCACGACCGCCTCGCCGCGCGGGTTCCGCTCGTCATGCCTTGCATCGAGCGCCACAAAAAACTCCGGCTGCCACACGCACGACTCCGGCCCCAGGCGCACGCCACCGCCCCCGGCCATCGCGGCGGCTTTGGGGTCCGACGCACGCCGCCGGCAGACGCGGTCGGGATAGGCGAGGAGGGGGAGTTGCAGATTTGAAATCTCAGAGTTGAGATTTTCAGCTTGGTTCGATTTGAGACGTGCAGGTTGTGAAGTTCCGGTCAGCCGTCGGGCAATGCGTAACAGTTCGTCCCGCGTCTTCGCCACTTGTCTGGCTCCGATCGGGTCGATTCCGCGCTCGCGCAGGTGCGCTGCGAAGCGATACCGCTCGGCTTCTTCCAGCATCTGCATGCGAACGGTCAGGTCGGAATCGCCTTGCACTTTGGCTTGGCGCGCCTCGAACCCGCCTTGCGGGTCGGTGCGGGCGATGTCTTTTTCGGACAGTAGCGCCGCGATAGTCGCACCTTCCTGCAACATGCCTTGGTCGGCCGCCGCGATGAGAAGTCGCGCGAGGCGGGGGTGGACGGGAAGCGCCATCAGGCGGTTGCCCAGCGGCGTAATCTGCCCGTTCGTTTCGCCCGTCAACGCGCCGAGCATGGCGAGCAGTCGTTCGGCGGCGGCGAGCGTTTCCTCGGGTGGGGGCTCGTACCAGCCGAAGGCGCGGGGGTCGGGCTTGCCCCAGGCGTGGAGCGCGAGCACGGTGCCCGCCAAGTCGACGCGATGGATCTCGGGCAGATCGAAATCGGCCAGGGCGGCGTGCTCTTTCTGCGACCACAGCCGGACGCATCGCCCCGGCGCCGTGCGCCCCGCCCGGCCGGCACGCTGGGTGGCGGAGGCCTTGCTGATTCGTTTGAGTTCCAGCCGGTCCAGCCCCCGCCGGGGGTCGTAGCCGGCGACGCGGGCGAAGCCGGCATCGACCACGGTGCGTACCCCGTCGATCGTCAGCGACGTCTCGGCTATGTTCGTCGCCAGGATCACTTTCCGCCGGTCGGCGGGGCGGAGGGCGCGGGTTTGCTCCTCCGCCGGAAGGCTCCCGTGCAGCGGAAGCAAGAGCAAACCATCCCGCGCGGCGACCGGCTCCAGCCGTTTCATCGTCCGACGGATTTCTTCGGCACCGGGCAAAAAAACAAGAACATCGT
>JBKJRK010000636.1:0-4180 GCA_046593135.1 Tepidisphaeraceae bacterium
GTCGAATGCACTTATGGCAGCTTTGCTACTAATCTCGCCCGTCCGTCGACTTACCATTGCGGTAGTCGTACGGTAGGCCGGAACCGTTGGTCCGTGGGCGAAACGAGCCCACGCCGACGACCGGCCCGCCCCGCCTGCGGCCACCCGCCGCGTTTGTCATAGCTGCCTGAACCGTCAAGAATTAGATTGAAGCCAACGTGGCGGGCCGATACATTCGTCCCTCCAACTTTTTGTAGTGAGAACTCCTATGTCCACGCTCCAGAGCGACGTCCAGACCAAAATCGCAACCGCCGACTCCAAGCCTAAGTACAAGGGCAAAACCGGGGCGCGCATCCTCCACGAGATGCTCATCGGTCCCCACAAGGTCGAGTACATGTTCGGCTACCCCGGCGGCGCGATCCTGCCGGTGTTCGACGAACTCTACAAGACCCCGGCCAAGTTCATCCTCAATCGCCACGAACAGGCCTCCGGCCACTGCGCGGACGGCTACGCACGCGTCACCGGCAAGCCCGGCGTGTGCATCGTGACCAGCGGCCCGGGTGCGACCAACACCGTCACCCCGCTCGCCACCGCCCAGATGGACTCGATTCCGATCGTCGTCTTCAGCGGCCAGGTGCCGACGAAGGTCATCGGCAACGACGCGTTTCAGGAAGCAGACGTCACCGGCATCACTCGCCCGTGCACGAAGTGGAACTACCTCGTCAAGGACATCCGCGAACTGCCGCGCGTCATCAATGAAGCGTTCATGGTCGCCACCAGCGGCCGCCCAGGTCCCGTGCTGATCGACCTGCCGAAAGACATTTCCGCCGGCACGTTGAACGAGGAAGTTGACGACACCCCGCGCGACCACATTGTCAACCGCCGCAATCAGGCGATCACCCACGCCGGCCACGCCAAACAGGCGGAGCAGGCGGCCGAGATGATCAACGCCGCGGAAAAGCCCGTGCTCTACGTCGGCGGCGGCGCGATCAACTCCAACGCGTGGCAAGTCCTGCGCAAACTGGCCGACCAAGGCAACATCCCCTGCACGACCACCCTGCTCGGCTTGGGCGCGTTCGACGAGCTCGACCCCAAGACGCTGCACATGCTCGGCATGCACGGGTCGGCCTACGCCAACTATGCCGTCCAGGAGTCCGACGTGCTGATCGCCGTCGGCGCCCGCTTCGACGACCGCGTCACCGGCAACCTGGCCAGCTTTGCCCCGCACGCGAAGATCATCCACATCGACATCGACCCGTCTTCGATCAGCAAGACCGTCGACGTCGATTGCGCCGTCATCGGCGACGCCAAAACGTCGCTAGAACTGATGCTGCCGCACATCGAGCGCCGTCCCCGGACCGAATGGTTCGCGCAGATCAACGCGTGGAAGCAGCGCTACCCGTTCAAGTATTTCGACGACAGCAAGCACAGCAAGCCGCAGTACGTCATTGAGGAGATCAACCGCCAGACGAAGAGCGAAGCGATCATCACGACCGGCGTCGGCCAGCACCAGATGTGGGCGGCGCAGTTTTACCGCTGGCGTCACCCCCGCCAGATGATCACCTCCGGCGGCCTGGGCACGATGGGCTTCGGCGTCCCCGCTGCAATAGGCGCCCAGCTCGGCGCGCCCGGCAAAACCGTCATCGACATCGACGGCGACGGCTCATACCTCATGACCTGCTACGAGCTGGCGACCATCGCCGAGTACAACATCCCCGTGAAGATCGTGATCCTCAACAACGACTTCCAGGGCATGATCAAGCAGTGGCAGGACCTGTTCTACGACCGCCGGTACAGCCAAAGCCCCATGAAGAATCCCAACTTCGCGGCCATGGCCGAAGCCTTCGGCGTCAAAGGCATTCGCTGCGACGACAAAACCCAAGTCCCTAAGGTCGTCGACCAGATGCTCAGCCACCCCGGGCCGGTGGTCGTCGACTTCTTCGTCGAGCCCGACGAACACGTGTACCCGATGGTGCCGAGCGGCAAGGGGCTGCACGAGATGGAACTCGGCACGCTGGCGTAAGTCCGCGACAGCAGATCCGACTTACAACTAATTCGATTTCACCCGGGCTCGCCGCGATGATTCGCGGCGAGCCCGAGTTTATTCTGTCAATCGCGGATCGATCTTTACCCTCACGGCCGCCGACGCGCGCCGAGCCGAACGCGCATGACGAAAACTGCTTTGGCTTTCTCATCGATCCGATAGCGAACGAGATATGATTGTACCGGCATGGAGCGGACATTTCGGCCGCGTGCCGGACCGACGCGCGGACGTCGAAACGGTGTGGAAAAACCTCCAACCCGTCGATCGCGTGTATTAACCGGCGGATCATCCCGGCAGCGTTCTGTGGGGAATCACTGCTGATGAATTCGAAGATGCCTTCCAAGTCGGCCAGCGCCCGCGGCGTGATCCGGATGCGATAGGCTTCAGGCATGAAGGTTACTCGCCCAAGTACTTCTTCCGAAGCTCCGCAGATACCTGACGCCAATCCAAATCTTCTCCCCGTTCGATTTGACGTTGCGATTCCTCAATCGCGGCGAGATCGTCATGGTCCAATTCGTCCGGCGAATCGAGCATCAAACGCGCGAGGCCGGCTTCAATCACCTCGGCCGGCGTGGTGAAACGGCCCGACTCGACCTGCTCATTCACAAACTGCTGAAGTTCCGGTTTTGAGCGTCATGTTCATAAGGCCACCTATCTGCAAGCGACGTCATTATTCTAAGCCAGAGCAATGAACACGTCATGTGCCGATTATGACCTCACACCGTCTCCTTATTCGCCTCCAGCACCGCCTGAATAGAACGCAGCAACGTCGCCTTCGGCGAGGCGCCTTGCAGTTCGGTTGCCTCAAACGGCCGCCAGATGCGCGGCTCAAGGACCTGGGATTCGATGAAGCGGTCGATAACCGATTGCAGCTCGTCGCGTTTTAGTCCGGCGCGGGCATCGATCAGGGCCTGGACGACGTGGATGATGGCGTCGCCGGTCATGCGGAGTTCGTGATTGACCACGGCACTGCGGCGGCGCGCGAGCCGCAGCACCACGTCGTAGGGACCGGCTTTGGCGAGGAGGCGCTGGTAACACGTCTGGAAATGGAGGGCGCGGGTTTCGCGCGCCGGCGTCATCTTCAGATCTCGACGCGAGGCATAACCGGCGGCCATGATCTTGCAAAACAGGGCCGGCGGCATCGTCGCGCCGAACTGGCAGCGGCAGGCTTCGACGTAATACTCCGGCAGCCGGCGGAGAATGCTCCGAATCAGGAATACGGGGCTGTGCGTAATTCCGTCGGATAATTTTTCCATGCCGCGGGCGACTTTCTGATCTTCAAAGAAGGCCAGCGCCTGGCGGAATTCGGTAATTTCACGCCGGCCGTGCTTGAGCAGGCGGGCAACTTGCGTCGGGGCAAAGCCGAGCCGGCGGAGCAGGCGGCGGTCGCGCTCGCGGGCAAAGGCGTGGTCGAATTCGGCCAAACACTTGGCGTTGCGGAACCGACGGAGATTGAGCTTGCGCCCCGTGAGAATAAAGCGGACGGCCTGCGCGAAGACCTTCGTAATCTCGCGCGCCCAGAACCGCTGTTCCCGCAGCGACGAAGAGAAACGGTCGACGTCGTCGTACCGGTACTTGTCGTGTTTGGCGGCGAACTGGCGGATGGAGCCGTAGTCGAGGATCGCGCCGCTGGCGAGCATGTTGTCGCCGTCCCACGCGAGCCAGTTGAAGATGTATTCTTCTTCCAACACCGCCGCGAGCTTTCCGTAAGAGCGGGCGAGGTAGCCGAGCACTTTACGGTAGCGTTTCTTCGGGTCGGTGGCCGGGGGAAGCCTCCAGAATCCGTTCTCTTCCTGGCGCGCGATGAAATAGTCGAGCGACGCCTTCAGCTCTTCGCGACGCCCCTGCTTAAGGTAGCGAAAAAGATGGGCCGGGCGGAGCAGGTTCGGCGCGGTGCGCACGCCGATGGCGGTGCCGTCGCCGAAATCGATCACGCACAGCGTGCGCTCGGTCGGCAGCCCGCTGCGGTAGAACACTTCGCTCATCACGGCGGTGCCGAGCATCTCGTCGAGGTCGGCCTGCCCGCAGGAATAGCCCCAGCTTTCGTCGCCGGTCTTGACCGGTTGCCCCGCGACCTGGGCGCCTGGGCTCAGGCGCGTCGCGCCGGATCCCCGGCTGGAGACGACGAACGTAAGCCCGCCGGCCCGGATCGTCCCG
>JBKJRK010000642.1:0-9085 GCA_046593135.1 Tepidisphaeraceae bacterium
ATCACGATAGCGGTCGCGCTCGGGTGGTGTTTGCGGACGGCCGGGAGCAGGTTCATCCCGTTGCCGTCGGGCAGATTGATGTCGGTGATGACCAGCTCGACCTTTTCGGTCGCCAGGATTTTCTTCGCCTGTTCGATGTTCGCCGCCGAGATGACTTTGCAGCCGATCTCCCGGAACAGCACGTCCTGAACGATTTCGACGAGGGTCGGTTCGTCTTCGACGAGCAGCACGCGGGGCGGCTCTTTCGGGGACGCGGGACCCTTCGCTTTTTTCTCCGGCCTCGCTGTGGGGATCATGCCCGCCTCTCCCTGACACGGGCCTCTTGCCCGTGCTTGATTTTCTCCCGACTCCCGAACACGAGCGGATGCCCGTGCTACATTACTTTCCGCTCCGCCGCCGGCTTCGTCTCCCCCGGCCCGCCCGGGACAGCCGGGAGCAGCAGGACGGTTCGCGTGCCTTGGCCGGGCCGGCTCTCCAGCCGGATTGACCCGCCGCTGGCTTCGAGCCAGCGGAGCGCCTTGGCCAGCCCCATGCCGCGCCGGCGTCCGGCACGCTTGGAGCTGAAGAACGGGTCGAACGCCCGCTTCACCGTCTCTTCGTCCATTCCGACGCCGTCGTCGCTGACAGTCAGCACGACGCGTGATGAGTACGGGTCGAACGCCGCGTGGACCATCACGTGGCCCTTCTCGGCGTCGGTCGCCTGCAAAGCGTTGTCGATGACTTCCTGCAGCGCCCGGGCAACCTGCCTGGGATCGACCATCACGGCGGGCACGTCGCCCATCGTGACCTCAACCTGCCTATCGGCTGGCTCGTGCTGCATCTTTGCTTCGTGCAGCGCTTTACCGACGATGTCAGCCAGATCACTTTCCCGCGGGTTGGGCGGCTCGGGCTTCGCGAAGTCCATCAGGTCCGTGATGATTCCGCTCAGCCGGTGACTCTGCTCGTAAATCAGATGGGCGGCGGCTTTGTACTTCGGGTCCGTTAATTGTGACCCCAGCAACTGCGACCGGCCGGAGATTACCGCCAGCGGGTTATTCATCTCGTGCGCCGCACCGGCGGCCATCTCGCCGATGCTGACCATCATCTTGCTGCGGAGGATCTCGCTCTGGGCCGTGTGAAGCTGCCGATTGGCCTCGGCAAGTTGCTCGGAAAGGGACCTGGCTTCCTCACGAATTTGTGCCGTTCGCAGCGCGAGGCTCCAGCCGTTGGCGATCGCCGAGAGTTCCTGAACCTGCGTGCTGAGCCGCTGCGCCTCCCCGCTCACCGCTCCCCACACGACCCCGCCGACGCACGCGCCGTCGGCCTCGAGGCAAATCCAGAACCGCTGGTCGTGCGGCAACCGCGGCGAGACGGCGCTGACGAACCAGTCCATGTCCTCCCCGCACGGCATGACGGGGCCGTCGCCGGGCGCGCCTTTGGACGGGCGGGACAGAGTGGCCGGTGGTCGGTGGCCGGTGGCCGGTGAAGACCCGGACTGGCTGTCTTCTTCCGGCCACTGACCACTGGCCACTGGCAACTGACGCAGAGGTAAATCAATCAACGTGCTCTGAAACACGTCGCCCTTGCCGTCGCACAGCACGGCTTCGGCATAATCCTGTGACGGGGGCAACGAGAACACCGCGGCGCATTCGACGCCCAACACGCCGACCGCAGTCTGTGCGATCGCGGTGAGAACGGTATGCGGCGGCGCGTCGGGATGAAGCTCGCGTTGAAAATTGCTAAGGGCGTCAAAGAACTTCGCGCGAACCGACAGTCGCCGGTTTCGCGCGGCGAGTTGTCCGCTGACGCGACCCAACTCGCGGTTGGCCTGGGCCAGCGCCTGTTGATACAACTCGCCGCTGCTGGCCTCGCCGAGGCCGAGGGCTTTAGCGCGGGGCTCGATCTGCTCGACAAGGCGCGCCATCGCTTCGTCGACCTGCTTCGGCGAAAGCCCAATGGCGTCGAGCAGCGGCTGGCGCGATACGCCGAACGTGTAGTTGCCGCTGTAGCCGAGGTGCTGCTCGCGGACGAGCAAGTCGGCCAACGTAATCAGGTTCACCATCCGCGGCTGCTTGACGCTCGCGGGCAACGCCTGCGGGTGTTGCCCGTGCAGCCAGGCGCAATCCCGGATGACCATGGGGAGCTGCCACTTTTCGGCCAGCCGTTTGCCGACCACCATGTGGTCGAGGCCGACGATGGTGCGCTCCAAGTCCGCGATGTTTCCGCGGAGCAGGTCGGCGGCCTCGACGACCCGGCTGAAGCTCTTCGGCAAGATGGCGTCGAGCGCAACTTTTCCGAGATCGTGCAGCAGCCCGCAAATGAAGGCTTCCGACGGCGCGACATCTCTTGCGGCTTCGGCGAGAAGTTCCGCGCAGCACGCAACGGCGACACAGTGTTTCCAGAATTCTTCGCGGCTGAAATGGCCTTTGACCGGCTGCGTCTCTCCGCCAAGGGCCTGGAACACGGAGATCGCCAGCACCGCGCTGCGGACGGCCTCGAACCCGAGCAGCGCGACGGCGCGGTCGATCGAGTTGACCTCGCCTCGCACGCCCAGGTCGGCGCGGTGAACCAGTTGCAGGATGCGGGCAGTCAGCGCGGGATCGCTGCCGATCAGTTGAACGACGTCGCGGGTCGTCGAGTTTGTCCCCTCCGCCGTCGCGTCCAACACGCGCACGGCGACGGCCGGCAACGTGGGCAGTTCCTCCAATTGCTGGAGGATCAGCTCGACACGCTTCTCGCGGTGTTGGTCGGGTTGGGACATAAGTTGCCAGTTGCCAGTTGCCAGTTGCCAGTCAAACGTGATCCCAGCAGCAGCATCCCAGCACTACGTGATCGATTTCAGCAACCCTTTCAGGACACGGCCAACTTCGCCCGAAACATTCAAAACATCGTTCAGGGCGCAAGAATCGATATAACCGAGCCTTTCGGCAAGTAACAGTTGCGTCTCCACCTCGTTAAGCGAGCCGGCCGCAATGCGCAAATGGTGCGCGAACTCGCGGCCCACGCCGCGACCTTGGCCTTCCGCTATATTAGATGGGATCGACACTGCGGCGCGGCGCACTTGATTTGTCAGGGCGTACAGTTCCTGAGCCGGAAACCGCGACGTGAGCTCATATACGTCCACGGCCAAGTCCATCGCCCGTTGCCACGCCACCAAGTCCCGATAATGCCTGACGGCCATCATCCCCGCCTCCACTGGCAACTGGCAACCGATAACTGGCAACTTATTAGTTCACACCGTCAGCAGCTCGCCCACCCGCTCGATCAGTTTTTCAATGTTAAACGGCTTTTTGACGAATTCGTCGGCGCCGGATTTCAGGAGTTCGTTGATTTCGTCCTGGTTGACGACGCCGGAGACGATGACGATCTTCATGTGCTCGAAATTGGGGTTCGAGCGGATGGTCTGGCAGACTACGTTTCCGTTGATGTCCGGGAGCATGTAATCGAGGATCACGAGGTCGGGCATGAAATCCTGCGTGAGGATGCCCGCGTCGTAGCCCGTCCCCGCCGTCTTGACCTCGAAACGGCCGTCGCGTTCGAGGACGTCGACGAACAATTCCACAATTTCGGGGTCGTCGTCCACCACGAGGACCTTCTGCTTCCCGCTTTCCAACGCGTCCGGCGGAATGTTGTTGTCCTTCATGAAGGCGATCAGCGCCTCACGCGGAATCCGCCGAAACCGGCTGCCCGGGACGCGGAAACCCTTGAGCCGACCGCTGTCGAAACAGCGAATGATCGTCTGCTGGCTGACTTTACAGACCTCTGCCGCTTCGCCGGTGGTGAAAACCGTCTTCATATTGGCTCCATCCCAATTAGCCCACGTTCAATTGCAAGTCGTGAAAGACAGGAGTTGAAACCGCCGGCTGGCAAGCTGCTTCCCTATCTTCTCCATTTATACATCGGTAGGCGACTTTGGCAACTTGAGGGGAATGGGCAGGAAGTGATGAATATGGGGCCGATAATTTCGGGGATGGCCCCGCCAGACGTGACGCGCGAGGGGTGATGCGTGAAACGGCGGCTCATGCGGATCGGGATTAATCCGTGCGCGTCATGTCTTAATTTCCAGCCGGTAGGGCCGCTTCAACGGCCCTGAACTCACGCGAGGATTAATCACGAATCCGCGTCATTGGTTTCACGCATCATTCCTCACTTGTCACGCCTTCAAGAAACGAAGCCGCCCCGCGGACGGCGAGACCGCGGGGTGGAGTGGGTTGTGCTTCGAAACCAAGTGACGCGGATCGCTTACCGGTAAAATTCGATGATCAGGTTCAGATTAACCTCGAACGGCACGTCATCCGGCGACGGAATGGAGACGACCTTGGCGGTGAGCTGCGCCGGATTCCATTCGAGCCAGCCCGGCACGTTGTGACCGGCGTTTTGCTCCATGTTGTCGCGGATCACCTTGTGGTTCTTTTCCTTGAAGGTGATGACCTGCCCCGGCTTGACGAGGAAGCTGGCGATGTCGGTCTTGACGCCGTCAACCAGCACGTGCCCGTGGGCGACGATCTGGCGGGTGGCCCAGATCGTCCGGCCGACGCCGAGACGGCGCAGGACGTTGTCGAGGCGCTTTTCCAGGATCTGCATGAGCGAGCTGGCGGTGTTGCCCTTGCTCTTTTTGGCCATGTCGAAGAAGCGGCGGAACTGCTTCTCCTGCATGCCATAGTAGTAACGCAGCTTTTGTTTCTCGGCGAGGCGGACGCCGTACTCGGTATTGCGACGGCCTCGATAGCCGTGCATGCCGGGGAGCGTGAGCTCGCCGCCGGTATGCTTCGGAATATCTGCAATTGGAGCGCCGACGCGGCGGGAGAGACGGACCTTCGGTCCGGTGTATCGACCCATGATCTAAACCTTCTACGGGATTCATCCGCCTTAACGGTCGGATAAAACCCCGTCTCAGGACAAGCGTCGCGAGCTTCACACCGTTGCGGCGGCTCGACTTACACGCGTTTTACCGGTCGCCGTGGTTCTGAGGCATGGCCGCCGGTTCCCCTCGCGCAGATCCGCTGGCGGGATCTGCTTCCACGAGGGGGACGGGGAGTATAGTGCATTTCCGCCACAAATCCAGCTCCTCCAAACGCCGCACTTGTTGCGGAACCTCCGCCGTGACCCGCTGTCAACCAAGCCCGTTCATGGCACGTGGTTCGCGTCCCAAATGTTCACACGAAAGGAGCCTTCATGTTCAAACGAACACTTGTATCGTCTTCATTGATTGGTGCTCTTGCGCTTGCGCCGCTAACGGGGTGCGAAAATCTGCCGGGCGGTGAAAAGGAGCAAGGGGCGGTGATTGGGGGCGTCGGGGGCGCAGTGGCGGGCGCGGCGCTGGCAAAAGACAACCGCCTGATCGGAGGCTTGATCGGCGGCGCGCTCGGCGCGGGTGGCGGGTATCTCATTGGCGCGCAGGTTGAAAAAACCCGCGACGGAAAAGACCGCGACAGAAACCGCGACGACGCCATTACCGCCAGCCGGCGTGCCGAGAGCCAACCCGCCCAGGCGTCAGACGTCGACAAGTCGCGCACCGCCGACTTGAACGACGACGGGTTCGTCACCCTCGACGAAGTCGTCGCCATGGAAAAGGCCGACCTCGCGGACACCGAAATGATCGACCGCCTCGAACGCACCGATCAGGTCTTCGAGTTGACCCAGTACCAGGAAGATTACCTACGAACCCGCGGCGTCAGCGACACGGTGATTCGGGAAATGCTCGATATGAACCGCGATGCCGCCCGCACCGCGTCGGACGGGCGGATCGACGAACGTCAGGATACGATCTCACACGACCGTGACGAAAAGCGGTTTTAGCGCACGTTCACGGCAGCCGAAGCAGGTTAGCGTCGTCCGTCAGCTCAGCCGACCGGCCGCTTGCGGTTTCGCAGAACGAAAAGCTTACTCCGGTCTGCAAAACCGCAAGCGGCGATCCGGGATGCCCGCTATGCCAGAGGCTTCGCTATCGGCGGGGGCGGGCTCGCCGACGCCGCCGAATCGATTATTGATGAGAGTTCTCGTTCAAATTCACAAAAAATATCGGCCCGATGCCTTCACACCCACTCATCTTGATTCGGTTTCTCCTGCCCGTCCTCCTTTTCGCCATCGGCTGCACACACTACGAATACGAGGTCGTTGAACCGACAGACTTTGCTGGGCATATCGGAACCAAATCGTCGTTCACGATTCCTCTGAAACCGATTCGATACGAAGCCCGCTCCGCAAACGACCGACTGGTGCTGTTCATTCACAATGAGTCGGACGGACCGGTGAAGCTGCTCGGCGAAGACGGCTTTGCCGTCGACCCGAACGGCGAAAGCCACCCCCTGCCGACGCGCACCATTGCCCCGGGCACCTCGACGAAGCTCATCATGCCGCCCGTTCGTCCGACATTTCGCCAGTCAAACCCGACCTTCGGCTTGGGCGTCGGAATCGGCCTCGGCAGCGCCCGCCGGCACGGCCACTACGGCGGCCGCTACGGCTACGACCCGTTCTACGGCGATTCCCCCCGCTACTACCGCCTTGAAGACGACGGCACCGTGTACTGGAACTGGAACGGCGAAACGGAAGTGAAACTGCGACTGGTCTACCAACTTGGCGAAAAGAACTTCCACCACGATTTCAGGTTCCGGCGGGTGAAGATGTGAATGTCCGTATCCGAGTGCGACGGACGCGACGTTAAATCGAATAGTCCTCGACAAACATCCGCGCGTTCCTGAACCGCAGGAACACGGCTTCCCCCGATTTCAGCTCCAGTTCCTTATACCGCTCGCGCGTGATGGCGGCTTCGATGATGTCGTGGTTGTCGCCGCGGGTGAGTTGCACTTGCACGAACGGGCCGGCGAAGCTGATGTGGTCGACACGGGCGGCGATGGCGTCGCCGGCTTCGGCTTCGCGGGCGATTTCGACGTCGTGGGGGCGGACGTAGACCACGCCGTTCTGCGTGTCGGCGCCGGTGCCGCCGGCGGGGGCGACGTCGAGTTCGCCGACTTTCAGCCGGCCGTCCTGGACCCGGCCGTGGAATAGGTTCACGTTGCCGAGGAAGTTGTAGACGAACGGGCTGATCGGGTGCTCGTACACTTCCTCCGGCGTGCCGATCTGCTCGATCTTGCCCTTGTTGGTGATCGCGATCCGGTCGGCCAATTCCAGCGCCTCTTCCTGGTCGTGGGTCACAAAGACCGTCGTGATCTTCATTTCGTCATGCAGCCTTCGCAGCCAACGGCGCAATTCCCGGCGGACCTTGGCGTCAAGGGCGCCGAACGGCTCGTCGAGCAACAACACTTTCGGCTCGACCGCCAGCGCCCGGGCGAGGGCGACGCGCTGCCGCTGGCCGCCGGAGAGTTGTGAGGGGTAGCGGTTGGCGAGGCCTTCAAGTTGGACGAGGCCGAGCAGCTCATGCACCCGGCGTTTGATCTCCGCCCGAGTCGGCCGGGTGCTCCACGGGCGCACTTTCAAGCCGAATGCCACGTTCTCGAACACCGTCATGTGCCGGAACAGCGCGTAGTGCTGAAAGACGAACCCGACCTTTCGGGCGCTGACGTTATGCGACGACATGTCTTCCTGGTGGAACAACACCGCCCCGCTGCCGTCGTCAGGCGTTTCTAGGCCGGCGATGATGCGCAGGAGGGTCGTCTTGCCGGAGCCGCTCGGGCCGAGCAAGGCGACGAGTTCGCCCGTGCCGATCGTCAGGCTGACATCTTTCAGGGCCTGAAAGTTGCCGAACGTCTTGCTGATGTTGTTGGCTTCAATGCTCATGGGATCTGGTCGGGGCAAATCATATAGTTGGCCTTCCGGATAACAATCGCCGGAGCTTGCACACCTATTTTTCGCGGCGGTCTGGGCGATGGGTAGGCTCGGATTTACTCTACGAGTCATTCCGTTGGACGTGGAATCTTTCGGCGCGACGCGGGTTTACTCCGCGGATGCCCGAGTTTTTCATTTGGAAAACCGTCAGGCCCGTCGGTAACTTGTCTAACGGCGCGTAGCGCTGAATTCGCTATAAAGGTTTCCGACTTCGTTTTGAAAAGGAGCTTCGCATGTCCCGGTTCGCCCCATTTGCCCTGCTACTCGCGGGCGCGTTAGCTGTCGGCACAGGTGTTGGATGCGCCAAGGACGACAAGGGCTCGATGTCCAAGTCGTCGGACAAAATGGACATGAAAATGTCCGGCAAGACGCTGTACGACCGCCTCGGCGGAGAGCCCGCCCTCACGGCGGTCGTCGACGAGTTTGTCCGCCTCGCCGCATCCGACCCGAAGGTCAACTTCACACGCAAGGGGAAACCCAACGCCTGGGATCCCTCGCCCGCCAATATCGCCAAGCTGAAGAAAGGGCTCGTCACCTTCATCGCCCAGAACACCGGCGGCCCCAAGGCTTACAAGGGGCGCGACATGGTCAGCGCGCACACCGGCATGGAGATCACCGACGGCGAGTTCGACGCCCTCGCCGCCGATTTGATCCAAGCACTGGACAAGTTCAAGGTCCCGAAGAAGGAAAAGGACGAACTCGTCGCGGTTGTCGCCGGCACGCGCGGGCAGATCGTCGGCAAGTGATCGCCTGATGTGGATTTTGGGGAGATGCGCGCGGTTTGACCTGACGCGCCGCCGTTCCGGCGGCCGCGAAACGAGGTGGGTTGCCCCAGCGATGAGTTTTCATTCGTGTTCGTCGGGCGTGGCTTCGCAGTCGCGCCGCGCTTCACACCTGCGGGCCGGGAGTCTTTTGGGGCTCTCGGCCCGTTGCCTTTCGATCGCTTGTGCGCCAGGGGTAGTTGTGCAATACCCCGATCAGGGTATGAGCGCTCGGCATCCGCCGGATTTATGATTCGCGCCGGCGGGGTGAGCGCGCGGGGTAAGTCATGGGCCAACTGTTTTTCAAAAAGGCGATGCAGGCCGCCATCCGCGAGGGGCGGAAGCAGACCACCATCCGGCGTTGGGAGCGGCCGTTATTGCACGCGGGGCAGGAGGCGTTTTCGCCGGGACTGGGCTGGCTGGCGATCGACGGGGTTGAGCCCATCGAGCTGGACACCCTCGACACAGCCGACGCCCGTGCCGACGGGTTTGCCTCGCTGGACGAATTGATCGACGTGCTGTTCTCGCTCTATCCGGAGCATACTGGCGACGGGAAACGC
>JBKJRK010000124.1:0-9135 GCA_046593135.1 Tepidisphaeraceae bacterium
CCTCGCTCTTCGAGAAGCGTGCCCATGGCCTGTACCACAACACCGCCGTCGTGATCGACGCCGACGGGGAGATCCTGGGCATCTACCGCAAGATGCACATCCCCGACGACCCGCTCTATTACGAAAAATTCTACTTCACCCCCGGCGACGCCGGCGGCGAGCACGCGGGCTTCCGCGCGTGGGACACGAAGTATGCAAAGATCGGCGTGCTGATCTGCTGGGACCAGTGGTTCCCCGAAGCCGCGCGTCTGACCGCGCTCCAAGGCGCTCAAATCCTTTTCTACCCCACCGCCATTGGCTGGCATCCCAGCGAAAAGGAGCAATACGGCAAGTCGCAGCACGAATCCTGGGAACTGATCCAACGCAGCCACGCCGTCGCTAACGGCTGCTACGTCTGCGCCCCCAACCGCATCGGCCTGGAAAAAATCCTCGGCAAGGGCGGCAAGCCGGTGAGCGACGACGGCATCCAGTTCTGGGGTCAAAGCTTCGTCGCCGCCCCGAACGGCCAGATCATCCAGCGGGCGAGCGTGGATCAAGAAGAAGTCGTCATCGTCCCGGCGGATCTGGAGCAGGTCGAGTTCAGCCGGACGCACTGGCCATTCCTACGAGACCGGCGGATTGACGCATACGGGGATATGACGAAAAGGTATATTGGATAATGAGGAGACTTTAGAAATGACTGAAGAGGAATTGATAGCAGAATTGGAGAGAGACCCGTTTATCGCTTTTCGGCTTCATCTGGTGAGCGGGAAGGTGGTAGATGTGCTGGCGGCGAATGCCGGACACACGTTGCCAAACTCTCTGCTCGTATTCCGCAACCAACGATAGGCAGTCAACGGGCCGAAGGCTATGACGTGGTCGCATGCCAGAATATCGAACGGCTTGAGCAACTGACGCTCGGCAAGCGACCAACTGGCAAACGCCGCTCCGCATAAGGCACGCCCCTCGAACCTAGAAGCGAATGGCCAAGCTCAAGATCCTCGACCAAACTCCCGCCTCCCTTGGTTACTCCTTTCCCCCCGAGTGGCGCCGCCACGCCGGAACCTGGTTCAGTTGGCCGCGGCCGGAGGGGATTTCGTTTCCGGGGAAATATCACACAGTCCCGGAAAACCTCGCCCGGCTGTTTAACGAGATTCAGGGGCGCGAGGCGGTGCACGTCAACGTGCCGAACGAGAACTACGCGTACCTCGTTCGCGAGCAACTTACTGAACACGGGTGCCCGCTGCGCAACGTACATTTTCATTTCGTCAAGACCAACGAAAGTTGGTGTCGAGACCACGGCCCGGCGTTTGTATTGAAAAAAGCCGCTCGTAAAGGCACGCAGGCCCACACCGCAATCGTCGATTGGGGCTTTAATGCCTGGGGCGGCAAATACCCGCCTTACGACGACGACGACGCCGTGCCGACACGGGTCGCTGAAGAGCTAAACCTTCCGGTGTTCTATCCCCGTGGCACGGGCAACCTGCCCGTGCCTTCGCCGAAAAACGAACACGGGCAGGTTGCCCGTGCCACCGTCGTCATGGAAGGCGGGGCCGTCGACTTCAACGGAGTCGGGACCGTCCTGACTACAACGGACTGCCTGCTTAACAAGAACCGCAACCCTGACCTCTCGAGAATCCAGATCGAACAGTCCCTTAAAGATTACTACGGCCAGCGTCACGTATGTTGGCTCACCGGCGGCATCAAGGGCGACGACACTGACGGACATATCGACGATCTCGCCCGCTTCATCAACCCGACCACCGTCGTCATCGGCGTCGAAGACGACCCGAAAGATGCGAACTATCGCGTGCTCCGATCCGCCCGCCGGCAGCTCAGCGGCCTCCGCGACCAGGACGGCCGGCCCTTTAACGTCGTCGAGATTCCGATGCCCGGCGTCGTCGAACACGACGGCGAACGCCTCCCGGCAACATACGTCAACTTCTATTTCGTCAACGGCGCCCTCCTCGTCCCGACCTACCGCCACAAGAAAAACGACCGGCGGGCAATCGAAATCCTTCAGAAGCACCTGCCGAAACACAAAGTCATCGGCGTCGACTGCGTCGAGCTGATCTGGGGCCTGGGCGCGATTCACTGCCTGACGCAGCAGCAACCCGCGCCGTAGGCAACGCCGCCCCTACCAGACGCCTCGCCTTTGCTGTAGCTTCATCGCGACTTCATTTTGCCGCGGGTTCTGATGAACGAATTTCCGCCCAATCTTCGCTCGCTCCGGTCGGCGTTGGTCGCCTTGGTGCTGATCGCATTCATGCTGATCGGTTACCTGATTTTCCGCGCCTTCGGCGAACGCGGCACGCCGGCCGTCGCGCCGCGCCCGATTGCCGCCCGTGGAGAATTGGCCCACGACGAGAAGGCGACGATCGAGTTGTTCAACCAGAGTGCCCGATCCGTCGTGTTCATTACGCGACTCGGCGCGCGTTTTGATCTGAACATGCGGGTCGAAGAGCGCGAAGGCACCGGCTCGGGCTTCATTTGGGACGACGCCGGCGACATTGTCACCAACTTCCACGTCATCCAGGGGGCCGCCGGCGCGATGGTGACGCTGAGCAACCACGAAACCTACGCGGCCGAGCTCGTCGGGGAAGCCCCCGACTTTGATCTGGCGGTGTTGCGAATTCGCGCGCCCAAGTCGAAGCTCACGCCACTTCTCATCGGCTCAAGCGGTGACCTCCAGGTGGGCCAGAAGGTGTTCGCCATCGGCAACCCGTTCGGCCTGGACCAAACACTCACGACCGGCGTCGTTTCCGCAGTGGGCCGGACGATTCGCGGCGTGGCAAACAACCTGATCGAAGACGTCATTCAAACCGACGCCGCCATCAACCCGGGTAATTCCGGCGGGCCGCTTCTGGACAGCGCCGGCCGACTAATCGGCGTCAATACCGCGATCTTCAGCCAGTCTGGCGCGAGCGCCGGGATTGGCTTCGCGGTGCCGGTGGATACGGTCAACCGAATCGTCCCGCAACTCATTGCTAGCGGAAGGGTCATGCGCCCACGCCTCGGCATTACGCCGATGCCCGAGCAGTACAATCGCGACATCAGCACCCGCCTGCAGACGCCGGGCCTCGTCGTCATGAGCGTCACACCGAACTCGCCCGCGGCCCGGGCGGGAATCCGCGGAGTCCAGTCCACGCCGCGTGGCCTTATTCTCGGCGACATCCTGATCGAAATCGACGGCCGTAGAGTCACCAACGGCCAGGAGTATTTCGCGGCAATGGGGCGTCACTCCGTCGGCGATCAAGTCAAGGTTACGCTCGTGCGCGACGAGAAAAAAATAATTGTCTCCGTCACGCTGGAGGGCGGCGCGCAGACGCAGCCATGACCAGGCGTCATCGCATAACTAGAGCGTTTTTCACTGCACCGTAGCGAGCTATGGTAGCTGCGACGCAGGCGTCGCCGCTACCGAGTAGTGAACTTGATCCAGGGAACAGACCGCTAAACGCAAATTGCATGGGGCGCGTCCCACAATTACAGCGTGCGGTTCCAGTCTGGGGGGAGGATTAACACGGGGATTTTCGTGTTCTTGATGAGTTCCACCGGCACGTTGCCGGCGAGTAAGCGGGCGAAGACGTTTTTGCCGGTCAGACCGAGCACGATCATGGTGACCTCGCGCTCGACGGCGGTGTTGAGCACGGCGCGGGCGATGTCGTCGCTGAACATCAGCAGGTCCTGCACGACGATGTTGCGTTCCTGTAGCTTCTCGCGCAACAGCCGGATGGCGGCTTCGCCGTCGGCCTGTTCCTGCTCGCGCATCTGCCCGCCGCTGGGGCGCGAGACGTGTACCACCAGCACCTCGGCCTTGAGCCGGAGGGCGATGTCGCCGAGGGCATCAACCACTTTCTCCGCCGCCCACGGGCTGCTGACGGCGACCAGGATTCGACTCATATTGGCGCTCCAGATTCAGTCCGGAAGCGTAAAACGTTAAACGTGACACGCGATGACCTCGTCACGTCTCCTTCCCGTTTCACCCTTCACCCCAACAGCTTCTCCTGCCCCATCCACTCTTTCAACCGCCGTAGTGCCTTACCCCGATGACTGATCGCGTGCTTCTCGGCGGCGGAAAGCTCGGCAGCCGCTCGGCCAAGAGCGTCGATCAGGAACAACGGATCGTAACCGAAACCGTTGGCGCCGCGCGGTTCGTGAAGGATCCGGCCTTCGACGGCGTCCCGCGCGGTGACCACGATTGTGCCTTGCGGATCGGCCAAGGCAAGGACGCACACAAATCGCGCCGTCCGCCGACCGGCCGGGAAGTCGCATAGCTGTTGAAGGAGCAAGGCGTTGTTGGCGGCGTCGCCTTTGCTGGCGCCGTGCTGCAAAGCCCAGCGGGCGCTGAGTACGCCGGGACGGCCCCCGAGCGCGTCGACTTCAAGGCCGCTATCGTCGGCGAGTGTCCAGACGCCGTGCCTGCGGGCGTAGGCGGTTGCCTTGAGGCGCGCGTTGGCCTCGAACGTGTCGCCAGTTTCTTCGACCTCCGCACTCGGCGGAAAATCAGCGAGGCTCCGGCAAGCGAAACGGGAGCCGCCGAGCATCTCCCGAAACTCGCGGGCCTTGCCGGCGTTGCCTGTGGCGATCAGCAGGACGTCCACGCGCTCGAACCCTTCGTTCACTGTTTCCCGATCGACCGCAGCCGCCCCGGCGCGGCACCCCCGGCCGGCTGTTTGTCGGCGGATGCGGGACGACCGGCGGTATCCTGGTACCCGGGGCGGTCGAACGGATCTTGCGGCTCGAGCCCGCGACCGTCCGCGTTCGGCTGAGCGCCGTCGGCGACGTTGTCGCGGAACAATGTCTCGGACGGGCGGGGAATCTGGACGACCATCGTTCCCTGGAACCGTTGCTTTCCACCCGCTTTATAGACGACGAATTCGCCGTTGACGCCCATGTTGGGGTACTTCTCGATTTGCGCCTTGAGCGTCGGGTCGATCGGGACCAACTGCATCGACACCGTGCGAACCTTCTTGCCGTGTTTGTCGCGCGTGTTCGGCGTGCCCTTCACGCCCGACGGGAGCACGAGAATGTCCCCTTTACCGCTCTTGCCGGCTTCCGGGTCCGGGTCGCTGCGCTCCTCGATCACCGCCGCCTCCGGCCAGGCACCGATGCACACATTGCTGACGGTTTCGCCGTGGTAGTAATACGCTTCTTCCCCCGCCGCCCGCGCCGCCCGCACCGCCTCGACCGCCGCCTTTTTACGATCCGGATGATCTTTGTAAGCGCCGACGACCAGCGTCCACGTCTTGTCCGGTGGGAGGTTGACTACGTTCCATTGCGGCGGCGATTCGGGGTCCGGCGCGTTCAACTGCACGAACTGGCACGACTTGAACGGGCGCTCGCCGCCGCCGTCAACGAGCGCGTCGATCTTCTTACGGTCCGCCTGCGCACGCTTGGTTTCGGCGTTGTCGTCGGCGTCATCGATCGAACGGTAAAACCCGTAGTACAGCCGGCTCTGCGTGCCTTCGTGGAGAATGTACCACTCCCGCATCCCCGTCCGCTTGATTAAAGTCGCCTTCAACGCGCGCGACGTTTCCACATGACCGAGGTCGGAGACGGTGGCACAATAGACGGTCCAGCGCGCGTCCTTCGGCGCCAGCGGCACGTCCGAGGTGTCTGTCGGCGCCACGACCGGCACGACCGCGTCGGCGAGCCCCCCCGGGGAAGCCGGACGTTCGACGGGCGCGTCCGGAATGCGCAGCTCGCCCTTCCTGCCCGCACCCTTGCTAGCGTCGGCCGCGCCCGCCAGCGTTTTGCCGCCACGAACTTCGCCGGGGCCTTTCGCGGACTCTTTCGGCCCACAAGACGCACACACCATCCCGGCGAGCACCCCCGCCGCCAGCAACTTCAATTTCATCTGGTGATCTCCAATACGACGCAAATTCTAACCGTTCAAGGCCGCAGGATGAAGGTGGGAGGCAGAATTAAGCAAGCAACAATTCCAGCTCCTAGCAAAACTCAACACGGAGCACACGGAACGCACGGAGAGAGGGTCGTCGACCTTATTTCTCAGTGTTCTCTGTGACCTCCGTGTTTCATCAAGCTATTTTGATAGGCGCTCTTTTCTCCATTCTGCCTTCATCCATTCTGTATTTTGTTACGCCTCCCCCAGAGCCCGGTTCTGCAGGTCCATGAGCCGGCGGCAACCCGCCACGCCGAGTTCGACCATCCGGTTCATCTGGGCCAAGTCAAACCCGCCGCCCGCATTTTCGGCCGAGCCTTGCAGTTCGACGAGTTTGCCGCCGGCGGTGTAGGCGATGTTCATGTCGACGGCGGCGCGAGAGTCGTCGTGGTAGTCGAGGTCGAGCCGAATCTCGCCGTCGATGATCCCCACGCTGACGGCGGCCAATTGATCCGTCAGCGCCTGTCGGGGGTTGTAGTAGGCCGGGTCATTGCGGGCGGTAAGTTTTGGCGTTTCGCCCGCTCGTGCTGTGACGGGCATTTCCGCCGGCAGCTTCCGCAGTGCATCGACGAGTGCGACATACGCCCCACAGATCGCCGCCGTGCGGGTCCCGCCGTCTGCCTGGAGCACCTGGCAGTCGACCGCGATCGTGTGCGGTCCGATCTTCGAGAGGTCGATGATCGCGCGGAGCGTTCGCCCGATGAGGCGCTGAATCTCCGTCCCGCGCGAGTCGGTATGCCCGATCTTCGGCCACGCCTTCCGTTGCGGCGTAGACGCCGGGAGCATGACGTACTCACACGTGATCCACCCGCCTGGGCGATCGTCCTTAAACCAAGGCGGCACCTCGCGCGCGACGGACGCCGTGCAAAGCAGCACGGTCGCCCCCTGCTTCCACAGCACCGACCCCGCCGGGGTCTGTGTGAAGTTCCGCTTGATGGAGATGTTCCACAGTTCGCCGATTTCCCGACCGTCGTGGCGCATGGGCGGGACTATAACACGGGGGACGAACGAGTCGGGGTTCCTGGCACTCGCCTCCCGACATTTAGTCATGCCCGGCGGCCTTTACGCCCGATAACTCTACCTAGATGAAGTGAGGTCGGGTGCATGCGTGAAATCAGCGAAGTTGTCGAAACCCTCCGGCGCGTGCAACAGGCCCGGAAGCGGTTCATGGAACTGTGGTCGCTCGAAACGGACTACATCAACCCGATGCTCGACCGGATGGCCGACGATCTTCAAGAGGTCGCGGCGCCGGGCGGGGACGATGAGCCGGGGGCGGAACCGCCGGCTATTTCTGGCGGGCAACATTAAATGAATGTGCGCGATGACGCGCTCGTGCAAATACGACGCTGCCCTGTGGGCAGCGGCTAACCAGAGGACGATCGGCGCGAGACCGCGCACCTTTATTTAGGAACACGCGCGGCCGCCGCACGACCGTCCGCGTGGGGCGTTAACGCGCGAGCAGGACGATGGGTCAAATCACATCCGGCGTCGGGTTGATCAGCGGTATCAACTCCCGGGACATCATCGATCAGTTGATGTCCCTGGAGGCGCAGCCCAAAACGCGCCTCGAAGGGCGCATCGACCAGACCAACAAGGTCAAGCTCGCCTACACCGACCTCTCCACCCGCCTGACCTCTCTTAAGCTCAGCGGCACGACACTCAAGAAAATCTCGACATTCCAGGCCGCCACTACGACGAGCGGCGACGACGACGTTCTGACCGCAACGGCCGCCAACGGGGCGGCGATCGGGAACTATCAGTTCCAGGTCGCCCGGCTCGTCACCACGCAGCAATCCGTCACCGGCGGGTTTTCTGATTCCGATAAGACCAAGCTCGGCGCGGGCACGATCACGCTCGAACAAGGGGGCGGCGAGTTGTCGAGCGACCCGCTGCTGTCACAACTGAACGGCGGCGCCGGCATCCGGCGCGGCTTGTTCCGCATCACCGACCGATCAGGAAAAACCGCAGTGATCGACGTGACGTCGGCCGTCTCGGTCAACGACGTGTTGAAGAAGATCAACACGTCGCTCGAAGTTTCCGTCCGGGCGACGGTGACCGGCGACGGAATTACGCTCGCCGACATTTCCGGCTCCACCGCCGGCAACTTTTCCGTGCAGGATCTTGGCGACGGTCACGCCGCCGCCGACTTGGGCCTTGTCGCCAACGTCGCCCTTTCGACGATCGCAGGGACTGACATCAACAGCCTCGGTTCGCAGACGCTGCTCGACCAGGTGAACGACGGCCGGGGCGTCCGCCGGGCGACGACGACGGGGGCGGACTTTACCGTCGCCGTCGGCGGCAGCACCGTCTCGGTCACGCTCGGTCCAGAGGTCAAAACGATCGGCGACGTTGTGAACGCCATCAACACCGCAGGCGGCGCCAACCTCTCGGCACAGGTCGTGGCCGGCTCCAACGCCATCCGGCTCACCGACAAATTGGGCGGCGGGCGGACGATTACCGTCACAGAAACCAACGGCTCCAAAGCCGCGACCGACCTCGGCATCTCCACCGCACCCGCAGGCGTGCCCGGCGGAACCCTTAACGGCAAGCAGATCATCGCGGGCCTCAACAGCGTGCTTCTTTCCTCGCTCAAGGGCGGCGCGGGGCTTACGCTCGGCAACATTTCGATCACCGACCGCACCGGCGCGTCGCAGACGATCGACCTTAGCTCCGCCGTCACGGTTCAAGACGTTCTCGATACGATCAGCAACGCCGGCGGCGTCGCGGTCACGGCCCGGCTGAAGAAAAGCGGCAACGGCGTCGAAATCGCCGACGACAGCGGCGGACCCGGAAACCTCATCGTCGGCGAAGCCGGCGGCACCACCGCCGCCGACCTCGGACTCGCCGGCAGCTTCGACACGACCGTGACCGCCGCCCAAGGCGCGAACCTTCAGCGCCAGTGGATTAACGACAACACGCTCCTCTCCAGCTACAACGGCGGTAAAGGCATCGCACGGGGCAAGTTCAAGATCACCAACGCCGCCGGCGGGGTTGCCACGATCGACATGAGCGACGGGACGGCCACGCGACTGAGCGAGGTGATTGCCAAGATCAACGCCAGCGCCAACGGCGTTACGGCTTCCATCAACGCCAACGGCGACGGCTTGCTCCTCACCGACACGAGCGGCGGCGCGGGGAAGATGAAGGTCGAGGAAATCGACTCGACCACCGCCAAAGACCTCAACATCCTCGGCACGGCGGGAGCCACGCCGACCCTCGACGGCACCTTCGAGCGCACCGTCACCGTCGACGCC
>JBKJRK010000260.1:0-8762 GCA_046593135.1 Tepidisphaeraceae bacterium
GGCGTCGGCGGTGACGCCAGCGGCGACGCCAGCGCCAAAGACTGGACCGCCTTCATCATGGCGTACCCGTTCGGCCGATTCGCCGTCGCGGCGGCGGGCATCGGCGTGGCGTTCCACGGCGCCTTCAACCTCCTGTTCGCACATCGCATTCAGAAAAAAGAGCAACGAATGCTCAAAAAGATGGGGGCGGATTCCCAACGGCGGGTCGGCATCATCGCTCGCATCGGGATCGCGGCACGCGGAATGGTCTTCATCCTGATCGGCTGCTTCCTCATCACCGCGGCGTATCACCACGAAGCAGGACGGGCCCGCGGCATCGGCGGCGCCCTCGCCGCGGTCGAGCGGCAGTCCTACGGCCCGGCCATGCTCGGCGTGGTCGCGGTCGGACTGATTGCGTTCGGGGTGTTTCAGTTCATCCTGGCCCGATACCGCCGGATCAATACCCCTTGACGTGCATCCCGTCATTGCCCGCATGTCAAAGGCGGGGCGAAAAAGGACCTACTCCGGCTTGCCCGCCCGCCGCATCTTGGCATGTCTAACAAAGACGACGCGGACCGCGTGAGCCGCGTCGTCGATCGTGAAAATGATGCGGTGAGATTTGTAAATAAGCTGCCGGATCTCTTCAACGAAATAGGCCTGCTCGCGCGCTTCGCCACACGGCGAGGGAACCGCTCAAGACTGTCGATCTGGTCGTACAGGCCATGCAGCCATGTGACGGCGTTCATCGGCGAACGTTCGGCGATATAGCCGTGGGACTCAATGATGTTCGCCTCGGCCTCAGGGGTGACGAATACCGCGTATTTCATTGGAGTGAAAAGCCATGCTTGTCGGCCAAGTTCTTTAGGAACTGCCGCATGGGCCGGCCTTGGCCGTCTTTTGCTTGTGCGAGCCCTCGGCGAATGCCGGCAACGGTTTCGGCGAGTTCGGCAGCGTCAAGGAGCTTCTGATATCCCTCGGCGCTTTGTACGACCACTTCGGCCTGACCATTCACGGTCAGCACCTCGGGCTTGCCCGTTGCTTTGAGCCGCTTGATGTGCTTTTTCGTGTTGCGATTGAAATCGGTGACAGGGTGAATGCTATTCAAGTCGATCATGCAGCGTCCTGACAGGTTTTAAGCAGCTGTAGACATGTTATGATTTAAGCTAACCCGCAGCAAGTTTTGTCTGACGGCTCCAACGTGGCGTTAGCGGGCTGATGGAGACCGTAAGGCCACTCCGAGTCGGTCCGTCGCCAGAGTCGCACGCCGTCACGCCCGAGGCGGCGTTTCGTGCGTTGGCAAATGCGGCTGGTGAAGTTCTATCACCTTGCCCTTTTTTCGCAGCTTCAGGTTGAGCATCTCCACGCCGATCGAGAACGCCATCGCGAAGTAGATGTAGCCCTTGGGGATGTGGCGGTGCGAGCTGTCGACGACGAGGACGACGCCGACCAGGATGAGGAAGCTGAACGCGAGCATTTTGATCGTCGGGTGGCGGTTGACGAAGTTGGCGATCGGCTTGGCCGCGACGAGCATGACGCCGACGGCGATCACAACCGCGATGATCATGATCGTCAGCCCGACGCCGCGATTTTCCGGGGCGGTCTGCACCATGCCGATGGCCGTGATGACGCTGTCGAGACTGAACACGATGTCGAGGATGAGAATTTGTGTGATGACACTGGCGAACGAAACACCCGCCTTCGCGTTGCCGCCGTGTTCTTCGCCTTCGAGTTTGTCGTGGATTTCGGTGGTGGCTTTGTAGACGAGGAACAGGCCGCCTAGAAGGAGAATCGCGTCGCGCCAGTTGAGCGGCTGGCCGTCGCCGGTGAGGGCGGTGAAGAGGTTGCCGACGCCGGGGATGGGCGTCGTCAGGCTCATGATCCAACTGATGCCGAGCAGCAGCAGGATTCGCATGATCATCGCGAGCGACAGGCCGACCGTCCGGGCTTTGTTCTGCTGGTCGGCGGGCAGCTTATCGGCCAGCACGGAGATGAAGATGATGTTGTCGATGCCGAGGACGATTTCGAGGATCGTCAGCGTGAGCAGGGCGATTAACGCCTGAACGGAGAGGAGCTTGGTGATGCCTGCCCCGGTCCCGTGGCCGCCCTCGGCGCCGGCGGCGGCAAGCACCGTCGGGAAAAATTCGTGCGAAAACGAGAGGGCGTCGGTCGAGAGGGCCAGGATGTCAAACACGGAATCTCCTCGTGCGGGAACGCGCTCTCGGGCAATCCGAAAGCATTTGTGCCACCGATAGGCATGGAAGAACACGGATCAGAAGAAGGCAAAACCGGCTTCTTCGTTGATCGGATTGCGTCGGATGACGCGTTCGCCCCGGCATTCTTGTCACGGGCGTCGCGCGCGTCAATCGACGTTCAGGGTTGGAGTGTGGAAAGCTCTGGTGCCCGCGCGCGGGCATCGGTGCGGAGCGCGAAAGTTCCGGTCGCAATCAACTCAAAAATCGCGGCAGCAGCAGGCGGGAGCGAAAGGTACCAGCCGATTTGCGCGTTTTCGACATAACCGACGAGGAAAAGGACAATCGTTGCGGCGTACGGACCCACCAGCATCACCGTCACGCAGTCGTCAGTGACTCCGCGGCGGGCGGCAACGACCGACACGACCGCCACACTGAACACCAGCGGTAATAAAGCACTCCCAAAAAACACGTATTCCCAAGGCCTGCTGATTTCCGGCACGGCGCGGGCGAAGTTGCCGATCAGGCCGAGCCCTACTACCGCGCCGAGCGAAAAGCAGACGGCACGCCCCGCAAACGTCGACCGGCGCCCCCGCAGCCGGAAGGTCATCCACGCGACGATTGGAAATGCGAGAAAGAACGACAGCCACGGGATGCTGTCAGACAATACGGCGACGCAATTCCACACGCCCTGCTCGAGTAAATCCCCGAACGCGCCGTAAGCCCGCCCGGCGGGTGAGACGTCGCACGCAAACGGCACGAAGGGCACGACCAATCCCGGCAGCATGGCCAACAGCGACGCCACGCGCCACCGCCGGCGGCGGGGAGCAGGCGGCTCTTTAAGACCGTACTCGAGTCGAACGCCGGGCGGCACGGGTTGCTTGGTCACGGACGCGATCCTTCCTTGTCCCGATGGACGTCCCCGGCGAAAACGCCGGAAAACAGACGGCTATGGACTCAACGCCTTCGACTCCGGGCGTGTTAAGCAAACCCAAAAGCTGCTAACTTCGCGCGCATGCCAAGCCGCCAGCAACGACCGCTCGAAACGCCGCGCGACATGCTGATCGCGCCATCGGCGCGGAACGGCCGTGCAAAGTCGATGGTGGCGGCTGGAGTCATGATAGCGTTCGTCGTCGCAGTCTACTTTCCCGTGCCCGCCGCGCCCGACGACAACACCGTTTACGCCAGCGACTACCATCAACTCCACGCCCGGCGAATCCGGTTTGCACAGGACGCGTTGGCGACCCAGGGAATGCTGCCGTCATGGTATCCGCGCGAGCTCATGGGCACGCCGTTTTGGTCAAACGTCCAAAGCTTTCCGTTCATTCCCACCCGTCTCGTCCTGCTGGCACTGGACCCGCTGAATGCCATGACCGTCGGCGTCCAGATGGCCGCGGTGTTGGCAGCGGCCTTCACGTTCCTTTTCACGCGCCGAATCGGCATGGGCCGCGTCGGCGCCGCTACCGCGGGCTGGACTTTCGCGTGCGCGGGTTTCTTCGCCTCACGCGTGATGGCCGGACATCTTCCACTGCTCGAAGCTTACCCGGCTCTGCCGCTGCTGCTATGGCGTGTTGAGGTCTGCCTGAACGAGCAAACAGGCAAGAGACAAGCGCTGTCACTGAGCATGTTGTCGCTGGCGGCGCTGTGCGTCGTGCTTGCCGGCCACCCACAATTGCCGGTCTACGCCTTGGGTGTCGCGGGACTATACCTTCTGTATCGCAGCCGCCGGCGGCGGCAACCGGTGCGCGTCATGTTGCCCTCGCTGGCGGCAATGGCCCTGGGGGTATCGTGCGGCGCGTTCTCACTCTGGCCCATGTTCCAGCTCATCGGCCGCAGTACGCGCGTGCTCGCGCTCCGCCCGGCGGACAATGATCTTGCATTTCCATACGGACGACTCGCCGCATTCTTGCTGCCTTGGCGCGACGGGTGGCCTGAAGGGGCGCTTGCCGTGAAGGGGCGTGTATTCAGTGGCTATCCAAACGACGCTTACTTCTGGGACACCGTCTGCTATGTCGGCTGGATGCCGCTGCTCGCGATGCTCTTCTTACTCGGCCGCCGGCTGATGCGACGCCGCGCCGCCGGCGACGAACCCCGCGCCGGCGGGCCGTGGGCGTTTTTCGTCGTTTTAGGCGTGCTGTCACTCGCCACCGCCCTGCCCGCGGCGCACCGGTTCACCCGACAGTTACCAGGCACCTTTCTCCGCAGCCCCGCCAGGCAGCTATACGTCACAACGTTTTCGCTCGCGCTGGCCGCCGGCGTCGGAGCAGACGCGTTACGGCGGGCCGCCAAAAACGCTCGCCCCGGCCTGCGGGGACAAGCCTTTCACGTCACGCTGGGTGCACTGCTCGCACTCCACGTCGTCGACCTCGGCCGCCACGCCCGCGCGTTTATCCGCATGACCAACATGCCGACGGAGCGCAGCCCGGCGTTTGAGCAAGCCATCCGGCGGGCAGTCGGCGACGGCCGTATCGCGCTCGATGTCGGGATGACACTTCCGTTTAACCGCGAGATGGACGACGTCGGCTTCTTCGATTCGATCATGCTCGCCCGGCCGTACGCCGCGCTCTTGGACCTCACGGGCGCACCGCCCGACCTCAACATCCAACATATGAGAGGCTCGGACCTGTCCCCCCGCGCGCTGGCGTTGACGGGAACGCGACTCATGATGACGATGCTGCGAGAGCGCCCGGACCTGCAGCTCGTCAGCGGCCCGTCGCGCATTCGCACGTACCTCGTGCCCGCCCCCCTCCCGCGCGCCGCTTTTCTTCCCTCTTCTGCCGTCCTGACACTCGACGAGGCTGAAACCCGTCGCCGGCTGCGCGACCCGGCGTACGACGTCGGCTCGCACGTCATGCTCTCGAGCGACGTGCCGCCGTCAGCGAATGCGGCGAGCGAAACTCCCTCCGCCGCCGTGCCGGCGGCCGCACCGGCCGTAGCTTATGAACGGCCTACGAGCGACGAAATCCTCGTGAGAGTTCGCGCAACCGAAAGCGGCGTGCTCCGCGTACTCGAATCATGGGACCCCGGCTGGCGGGCCACGGCAAACGGCATCCCGGTCGATGTACGCCGCGCCGACTACGCCTTTCTCGGCGTCGCCTTGCCGGCGGGCGACTACGAAGTGCATTTGACGTATTCCACGCCCGGGGCCGGGACCGGCATCGGAATCTCCCTCGCCAGCCTGTTTATATTAGCAGCACTGCTAATATCCACGGCCCGGGCCAACTCCCCTACCGCACCCCCATCAATACTTCCATCGTAAGCTGATCCAGCCGCTCATACGGCAGGCGGGCCTTGGCAAGCTCGACGCGGTCGAGCGGGGCGGCGAGCAGCTTCTTCGCGTTGCCGCTGCTGTAGCGCTTCGTGAGCTTGGACAAGCTCTGGTCCTCAAAGTTAATCGTCTTGACGAGTTGTTGAATCTCCTTCTCGGCGTTCCAGCGCTGGGCCTTTTCCTTGAGGATCATGTACGTCCGCATGCTGCCGGCGGCGAACGCCTTCACGTCTTCGTAGTCGCTCTGACGGTAGGCATGGCTATCGAAGTGGCGCGGGCCGTTGTAGCCATAATCTTCTAGAAGTTTCACCAGGTGAAACGCACCCTTGTAGCTGACTGACCCGAAACGGAAATCCTGGTCGTACCGGCCCATTTCCTGGTCGTTGAGGTCGACGTGGAACAGCTTCTTCATCTCCAGCGCCTGGGCGACGTGGTGGACGAAGTTCAGCCCGGCCATCGTCTCGTGGGCGAACTCGGGGTTCACGCCGCACATCTCGGGGTGGTCGAGCGTCGGGATCAGGGCGAGGTAGCTGCCGGTGACGGCAAAGTACATGTGCCCGCGCGGCTCGTTGGGCTTGGCTTCGAACGCGAAGCGGTAGCCGTATTTTTGCTCGATGCTGTATTCGCTGAGGAAGTTGATCGCCTCGCGGAATCGCTTAATCGCTTCGACGGGGTCCTTCGTCGAATCGCTCTCGGCGCCTTCGCGACCGCCCCAGAAGACGTAAATCTTCGCGCCGAACTCGGCGCCGAGGTCCATCGCCCGCATCGTCTTTTGGATCGCGTAGGCGCGCACACGGGCGTTGTTGCTGGTGAACGCCCCGTCCTTGAAGGCGGGGTCGCCGAATAGGTTGGTCGTCGCCATCGGGACGGCCAAGCCGTTGTCCTTCAGGCCCT
Source organism: Tepidisphaeraceae bacterium (assembly GCA_046593135.1). Lineage (GTDB taxonomy): Bacteria > Planctomycetota > Phycisphaerae > Tepidisphaerales > Tepidisphaeraceae > JBKJRK01. Next base: position 6,331 of record JBKJRK010000260.1, read on the forward strand.
TGCGGAAGTCTTTTTTGATCTGCGCCGCCACGTCCGGCGAGGCGTCGATCGGAATCAGATCGTTGTCGTGGAAGTTGACGCCGTACGCGCCGACGTCGCCGAGCATGTCACAAATCTGCCGCGCATTCAGCGGCTCCCGCGTAGGCCCGCCGAACGGGTCGCGGCCGATGTTGCCGACGGTCCAGAGGCCGAACGTGAACTTCATCTTCGGATCGGGGGCGTAGCTGGCGGCCATCGGTTCTCCCTCGCTCATTTGTTTCGGTGCAATTTTGGACGGGGAGTGTCATCGAAAATGGCTGGACGTTCAACAGCGGGACGCCGCGGAACCTTGAGATTCCGGTTCCTTTTTCCCCTTCACCGCGTTCATCGACAAATCCCCTTCGTTGCCCAGCGCAGCCGCGGAAGGGTCGCGCTGGATGAGCATGATCTTCTGCCAGATTTTTCGGCTTAACCCGTTGGTGAGGTCTTCGATGTCGTCGACCATGCCGAACGTCTCGGCGTCGGCGGAGTCCTGGACGTACAGGACGGCGAGTTTGCTGATCAGCGCGAGCATCTCGCTGCAATAGTCGAGGTAACGCGTTAGCTCGAACGGGGTATAGGTCCGCGGCGGCGACTGCGGGCTGGTCGACACGGGGGACGGCTGGGTGTCGACGTTCAGCAGCATCGTCGGGTCCTTGGTGAGCTGGTGCATGTCGACGACGTGCGCGAGCGCGCGAAGCTCGTGGATCGCCTCCATCGTCCGACCGCGGCGGAGGCGCGACTCGAGCGTGAGGAGGAACAGAATGCACGCACCGATGAAGAACGACGAACTGAGCGCCGCGTCGAGATTCTGGATCGCGTCGGCCAGTGTCTCGACGCGGCCCATGCGGAGGGTAAACGGAATGGTAAGCAGAATGCCCAGCACCGCGGCGGCGAGCAGCCACGACACCAGCCGCACGCCAACGCTGCGCCGGCGAATACTGCGGATACGGCGGGTGGCGTCGGCGGAGACGTCGATCAACTCCAATGCGACTTGGCGCAACCCCGCCTCGGGGAAGCGGGCCGCGATGCGCGCTTCCAGCCGCACGACGGTGTCATGCACCGCCGAGGGGTCGATCCGCCGGTAGGATTTACGCGACACCGCCATTTTCCCTGCCATCGACCGGCCCTCGCTCCCGTTGCGGTCGAGTGTCCGCCAAACGGCGGAGTTGATCAAGAATGAGCCGGGCTACTGCCCACCGCCGGGCAACCGATTGGACAACATTCAACGGCGCGTTTTCAATGTCGCCATGCGCAGTGTGGATCGCCCGAGCGTTACGATCGATCTGTCTCGAATCCAAGCCAACGGCGAGGCCATCGCCCGCCGGACGGGCGTGCCGGTGATCGCCGTCGTGAAGGCCGACGCTTATGGGCACGGGGCGCGCCGCGTCGTGCAGGCGCTGGGCGATCTGGTCGAAGCGTTTTACGTATTTGATGCGGCCGAGACGGTGCATTATGACGCGATCGACACCGGCAAGCCGACGATCGCCTTGCTTGGGGCGTCGGACGATCCTGGCGATTACCTCGCGCGGCGGATCCGCCCCGCCGTCTGGACGGCCGAGCGTGCAAGCCGGCTTCGGGACGCGCGGCCCGTCCTGTCGCTCGACACGGGTCAGCACCGATTCGGATGCGGCGGCGAACAGGCGGACGCCGTCGTTCGCGCCGGCGGGTGCGACGAAGCGTTCACGCACGCCACGACGCTTGCCCAGGTGCAACAGTTTCGCGAGACGGTTGGCGGGAAGGTCGCCAAGCTGCACGCCGCGGGCTCGGCGTTGCTCGACGAGCCCGGCGCGTGGCTCGACGCGGTAAGGCCCGGCTTGGCGCTGTACCTCGGCGCGGCACGCGTGACCGCGCCGCTGCTCGAAGCGCGCGACGACTCCGGGCCAGCGGGCTACAGCGGGTTCGTCTCCTCCACCGGCCGGCTCGGCATCTTCGCCGCCGGATACTCCGACGGGTTCCGCTCCGGCGGAACGTGCCTCGTCAACGGCGTCGCCCGGCGCGTCCGCGAAATCGGCATGCAGTCGGCGTTCATCGAACACGGTTCCCGAGACAAGGCCGGCGACGAAGTGGTGCTCTTGGGCGACAGTATTGCCCCGCGCGACGTAGCGACGGCTTGGGGCACATCGCCCCAGGAAGCGCTGTATCGGCTGGTCGGCGCCGGGAAACGCTCATACCTCGGTGAATAGCTCCCGTCGCGGTTTTCGCACTGCTTTCAAGACGCCGGTTGAAAACCCGTGGTGCAACTCAATTGCGCGCTCGCGCACGCAGGCGTATGCGTTAAACCGGCGGAATGAAGACAGACAACGGACGGACGGTGTCTTACTGGATGGCGTCGGCGGATACCCCGGCGCCGGGGGCGCTCGCGAGCAATCTGGACGTCGACGTCTGCATCGTCGGCGCCGGCATCGCCGGGC
>JBKJRK010000294.1:0-2560 GCA_046593135.1 Tepidisphaeraceae bacterium
TGAAGGCCGTCGTCATCCACGACGTGAAGACGATCGACCCGGCGCGTCTGGCCGGCCACCACGTCGTGAAGAACTACGCCGAGGCCGCCGTCGTGCTGATGAAGGCCGGCGTGATCGACGAGGCCGGCGCGCGGTCGGTGATGCAGACGGCCAAGGCGCAGGGATTGGTGATCAGCGACGGCGACATCGACGCGCTGGTCGCGGCGCACCGTCCCTGAAGTGCGGCGGCTCCTCCTCCCCTGCGCGCTGCTCGGGCTGCTGGCGAGCTGTCCGACGGCGGCGGCTTTGTTCAACCTCGCGCCGGACGTGGGTCGGGTGACGACCCCGATCGTGTGCGGCGGCGGCAACTTCACCGTCGTGGAGAGCGCGCGCGGCACCGGGCACGTGTACCGCTGCGACGGCCGCGACGTGACGTTCGTGGCGAGCGCGTTGACGTGGGTGCTGATCGTCGTCGTGCTCGGCGCGGTGGCGACGCCGATCGTGCGGACGATCAGCCGACGCCTCGACACGTGACGGGTTTGCGCCGGGCGTGAGAGGAACGCCCGGATGCTGCACGGTCTGCTGATCCATGCGTTCGTGCCCAGCCAACGCCGTCGGAAAATTCGCACCGCGCTTCGGGATGGGCTCGCGTTCACGGAATATCGCGCAGCACGAATTTACGACGGCGAGGTCCCTGCAAACGTCGCTGGCGTGCAACGCAAAGCGACGTGAGAAGCCATCCGCACGCGCGCCGTGACGTATGAGGCGTTGGCGTGCTTGTTTGCGCGGCCCGGGTCGGGGTGCCGGGTCCCGTCAGCGCCTCTGCGTGGCGATTGCCGTCTGCTCGCCTTCCCCGGGCGGTGTGCCGCCGCCGGGCGTGACGTTCGCGCCATCGTGAGTGTCGCGTTCCGGCGGTGGCTGCGCTGGCGTGCGTTCCCGGTGATCCATGCGTCGCCATGTCGACTATTTGCAGCAAAATCCTTTGCTTCCTGCGCGGCGGCTCCCGCCTCGGCGAGGCTCATGGACAGGTTGGGATGGGCTTCCGCGCCATGAAGTCAACGAGCCGATCAATCGCCAAGGTTGGACCATCGAAGGATTGAAACAGTTCGAAATCGCGGTACTCCCGGCCGCGACGCGCTTCGAAACGCGCCGGGTCGTTGTGAGACCCGATTCTGGAAATCTCCTCCGCGTCCGTCAGCAGTTCCGCTCGGCTCCAAATGCCGGCCTCCGTCACCAGGTCTTGTACTTCTTCCCAGCATGCTGGAGAAACCTCAAACGCCCGCTGTTCGACCTCGTCGAGGGCGCTGTCCCCTCGTTCGGTGCGCTCGCGGAGAAGCAAAGTCCTGCGCGGTGAATGTTGAAGTTCTGCGCGAATCCAGTTCCTGTGCGGCCAATCGTCGCTCTCGGTGAGGCGGAAGATCTGCTCATCGTGTCGAAGATCCTGACGTGCGAGCTCGCGTCCCCAAGTCGCCAGCACTGGCCTATGAGGAAAGCATGATGTGCTCGCAATACAGGCGCAGCAAACGGCGAGGAATGATCGTCGCACGACACCATCCATAGCACAGCAGCTGGGCTTGGGGGTCGTCCGTGGTCGTAGCTGTGATGGCGCGGTTGCCGTCCCTACGTTTGGCCTAGCAGTCATTGGCGACGAGTGCCGCGCTCAACGACCGCGCCATCGTCGTCGAGGATGCACAGTGGCTCGTCTTGTCGCCCAGGTCGCAGCCGAGCGTCGTTGCCATCACCGTCTCCTTTGCTGGTCTACCCCTATTGGCAGACCGCTTCGGGAGGGGCCTCCTCATGCCCTCTGTGTTGGCTGCCGCGGCAGGACGCTCATCGACGGTCACAACTGAACGAAGAATACCGCCAGCGCGAACAGCCCGACCGCTACACCAGCAAGAAGGAGGGCCGGAGCAAGATGAATGGCTGCGTGGCGGTTCAGTGGACGGTCGGAAATGACATCGACGCGAAGCCGTCGTTCAGAACCGACGCACTCAAGCTCGCCGATTGCGTACAGAAAATCCCCGTCGATCACCACCTGCTCCGCGATAGCGATCGATTTGCCATTGAACGCGTCGAGCGTCACCTGGGACGTCGAGCCGCGCGCCCTATCCACGAATGCGAGCGGAAGCTCATGTGCGTTTCGGATGTCCACGGTATTTATCAGCCACCACGATGGCTGCCGCACATCGACACGCAGGGCGCTGACGGCGTCACGCAACTCGAACGGGACCGCGTCAGTGCGATGCCGAACGTTTGGCCTGGCCGTCACCGGCGACGAGAACCTCGACGAGCAGCACGACGCGTGGACTACGAAGCGGCCAGCCCGCCGCCTCTTCCAATAATCGGGCGGCGCGCTGGCCGGGCTCGTGACGGCACAGCCGGTGACCCGCGGGCGCGAAGCGACCGCGGGCTTTGCGGCCAGGCCGTGTTCGACGCCAGCAGGCGCGACGTGCGCAGTCTTCAACCTGCAGATCGACGTGGCGCCGCCCGCCGACGAGATGCACGCGGCGGGCGGCGCCACGTCGATCTGCAGGTTGAAGACTGCGCACGTCGCGCCTGCTGGCGTCGAACACGGCCTGGC
>JBKJRK010000346.1:0-3424 GCA_046593135.1 Tepidisphaeraceae bacterium
CGGAAATCCTAATCAATTCCAGCGCGTCGCCGTTCGTCGTCGGCAAACAGGCGTTTCGATTGGAGCTTTTCGGCTCGCAGGTCAAACATTTCGGCTGTCCGCTGGTTTACGTCAACCAGGTCGGCGGGAACGATGAACTCGTTTTCGACGGAAACAGTGTCGCGTTCGACGCACAGGGCAACGTGATCGCGCAGGCCAAAGGCTTCGAAGAAGACCTGTTGATCATCGACGTGAATCCACGTGGCGCGGGCGTCTCGCCCGCGTTAAATTCAGAAACACGCGGGCGAGACGCCCGCGCCACGATCTGCGATATTGAGTCCATCTATCACGCCCTCGTCCTCGCCCTCCGCGACTACATCCTGAAATGCGGCTTCAAATCCGTCGTCCTCGGCCTTTCCGGCGGCATCGACTCTGCCCTGACGGCGGCGCTGGCGGTGGCGGCACTGGGAAAAGAAAAGGTGGTTGGCGTCGCGATGCCAAGCCGGTTTAGCTCGGAACATTCGATCACCGACGCGCGGGCGTTGGCGCAGAACCTTGGCATCGAGTTCCACGTCGTCCCGATCAAGTCGATCCACGACGAGTACGAGAAAACGCTCGCCCCCGCGTTCGCCGGCCGCGAGCGCGACGTGGCGGAGGAAAATCTCCAGGCCCGTGTCCGCGGCGCCCTGCTCATGGCGTTCAGCAACAAGTTCAACCACCTGTTGCTCACGACCGGTAATAAGAGCGAAATCGCCGTCGGGTATTGCACGCTGTACGGCGACATGTGCGGCGGGCTGGCGGTCATCAGCGACGTGCCGAAGACGACGGTCTGGGAACTGTCTCGCTGGATCAACGCCAGCGCCGGCCGGGAGATCATCCCGCGGAACAGCATTGAAAAAGTGCCTTCGGCGGAACTGCGCCCGAATCAAACGGATCAGGATTCGCTGCCGCCGTACGAAATCCTCGACGCGATCCTGCACCGATACGTTGAAGAAGAACAAGGCGCCGCCGAAATCATCGCGGCCGGTTTCGACCCCGCCGTCGTCACGCGCGTGATCAAACTGATCGACCGCAGCGAGTACAAGCGCCGCCAGGCCGCCCCGGGGATCAAGGTGACCAGCCGGGCGTTCGGCTTCGGCCGGCGGATGCCGATCGCGCAGAACTACCAACCGCTGCCGCCCCGCCGCGGGGAGCTGTGACGGGGCAACACGTAGTTGCGAAGTCGGCTGCGCCTCAGCGGTGGGATAAAAGAAAACCGGCCATGCCTTTATGTTCGAGTCGCCAACGGCTTGTGTTCTTCAGAATCCGCGCGCTCGCGGATCCGGCGTGCCTCTTCTAAAACGGGCTCCGGTGTCCGGAAGAAGACGCCGACAACGAAGACTACCAGTGCGCCGATCATCGCGAACCAGGTAAATGCCACCTTTGGCAGCGACGACTTAAACGTTGGCTCCATCCCAACCAAAGGTGCAACGAGGTTCATCGCGTCAATGTGCAACCCGCCGAGCACGATCGTGGTTAGCAAACCGATCGTTACCGCGACGGCGTTGCCGACGTCCGACCCGCGCCGATTCGTAAACATGCCGAGGAGGAAAACCCCGAGCATCGGACCGAGAATAAACCCGGCGATTCCGAGCACAACCGGGATGATGCGTACGTTCGGGTCTTTCACCGTGGCGTAGGCGAACGCGCTGGCAATGGCAATCATCAGCAGGGCAAACACCACCGTAAAATAGCGGGCTGCGGTGACGTGGTGCTCGCCGGTCCGGTGACGGGCAAAGTACGGGATGTACCAGTCGTTCGTCGCGCTCGTCGCCAGCGCGTTCAGGGCGGCCGACAAAGACCCCATGGCCGTGGCGAACACGCCCGCGAGAATCAGCCCGCGAATGCCGACGGGCAGGACGTTCAAAATATAGGAGCCGAACACGTTGGCGTTGGACACTTTACCGCTCGCGTCGCGCGGGAGGAATTGAGGGTACTGCTGGTAGTAAACGTACAGCAAGATGCCGATGAACGTAAACGCCGCCGCAATCGGGAGGTCCATGAACGCGGCGGTGATCAAACTCCGCCGCGCCTTTTTGTAGGTCTCGGCAGTCAGCATGCGCTGGACCATGTCCTGATCAGTGCCAAAGGCGGCCATGTTCATCAGTGTGGCGGCGATGACGGCACTAAAGATCGTGTACGGGCTGGCGAGCACCATCAACGGGTATCGCCACCATTCCATTACCGCGACGTTGTTCGCCGTCATGTAGTCTTTGACCGCCGCGGGCTCCAAGCCGGTGGCGAAGTACCCCTCATACGTTTTCATCGTCGGCACGGCCTCGCCGAGCGCGCGGAACCCGTCGAGTAAGTTCCAACTGTTTCCGCCGACGTGGTAGAGCAGCGTACCGATGGCGACCAGAGCGCTGCCGAACATGAGGGCGGCCTGGATCACGTCGGTCCAGATCACCGCCTTGATTCCGCCCAGTGCGGTGTACAGGCACGTCAGCAGCGTGATGATCACGATCGCGATCACGTACGGCCCGACTTCGCTGATCGCCTTGTATTCGGTGTTGTCCTTGCCGCTCTTGAGCAGTTGCCATGCGAGCACCATCACCAGCGTCGGGACGAATACGCGCGTGCCCGAGGCGAGCGTGCGCATGAAGAGGAACAGTCCCGAAATATAGTTTTTGCTCCACGGCCCGAAGCGAATGCCGAGGTAGTCGTAAACGGTATAAACCTTGTACTGGTAGTAGGGCCGCAGAAAAAAGTACCCGACAAGCACGCGCCCGATGATGAGCCCGATGATGAGCTGTACGTATGCGAGACTGCGGTTCTGAAACCCTTCGCCCGGCGCGCCGAGGAACGTCGCGGCACTGGTCTCGGCGGCGATGATCGAGGCCATCACGGCCCACCACGGCACCCGGCGGCCGCCGAGGGCGAAGTCGTGCATCGAGTTTTCGCGGCGGCCCATGTACAGGCCGATGCTGATGATCCCGACGAAGTAGACGACGACAATCAGGCCGTCAATGGCCAAGCCCATGGTAATCCTCTAGTCAATGCTTGACGCGAACCCCGCACTGGAGCAAGTTCACCACAACTGTAGCGGGAGCAGCCCGCCGTATATCAGCCCGGCCGCCTGGCCGCTGGCGGTTTCGCAGACCGACGCGCGCTCCGGTCCGCGAAACCGCAAGTGGCGATCGGAGGTGCCGCTATGCCCGAGGTGAACCTGCTCTAACCTGAAGCCCTCGTTACTTACCGCCGCCGATGGGCTGCGGGATGACAACCTCCGACACGCCGGTGTCTTTGGGAAGCAACGCATTTCCCGCGGCCGTCCCCACGTTACGCCGAAGAGCGATCACGTTTCCGGTGCCGTTCGGGTGGACGGCGTTTGTCAACAGGACGACGAACGCGTCATTCACCGGGTCGATCCAGAAGCTCGTGCCCGTGAAACCGGTGTGCCCGTAAC
>JBKJRK010000577.1:0-5649 GCA_046593135.1 Tepidisphaeraceae bacterium
CTTCGGGGTAGCGGGAATCAGCGGGTTGGTGCTGGTGTTTGGCGGCTTGGTGATGACGTTTGTCGGCAACACGCCCGGCCTGCCCGGGACGTGGAAACTCCCGCAGATCTGGACGGGCTTGCAGAACGGGTTGCTCGCCGTCGTCGCCAAGCCGCCAAACACCAGCACCAACCCGCTGATGCCCGCCACGCCGAAGCCAGGGATGATGAAGAGTTCGACGGCAATCAACACCAGCCCGATGAGGATGGCGGCAATCTCCCACCACTGCGCGTAGCCCGTGAGCAGGGGGACGCCGATCAGCAGCCCGAGGGTGATCATCGCAACGGCTTCAGCGCCGCCCGCGCCCGGGGTGTGCAGTGCGATGTACAGGCTCAGCATGAAGATCGTCAGCAGAAGGCCGCGCACCGCGGCGCTGCCGAGCAGGGCGATCGCCTTCTCACCGGCGCCCGGCGCGAGGTCGGCGACGATCGTGTAATTCCTCGCCGCAGCAAAGACGTGCGGGTTGGATACGACTTCTTTCGCCAACCCGATCTTCTGTGCGACGCCGGCCGACACCGTGAGTAACGTGTCCGCCCCGTCGATCGGCGCCGGCACGCCGGCTTCGATCACTTCGCGCCAGCCGGTCTTGCTCAGCAGTGCGAATTGTTCCGCGTTGACGAACCGCCGGTCACCCGGACGCACTTCGTCCGTTAAGCGGCTTGTTCCCTCTCCCGTCGGGAGAGGGTTAGGGGGGCTTCCAACGGATGAGACGTCCGTCAAGGAACCCTCAATGTTTTTGACGCCGCCCTCACCCCGGCCCGCTCGCGGGCGGTCGCCAATTCCGCTCGCTTCTCCCGGAGGGAGAGGAGACGTACTATTTGGTAGCCCGACGTATTCCGCCCAATGCACAACCCGCCCGTATGAAACCATTGCCTCGGCCAGCAGCGGGTCGTACCCGTTCTTGATCGCGCTGTCGTGAAAGTCGGCGAGGATGGGGCTTTCGGCCTTCGCCCGTTCGGCGCCTTCGAGTTTTTGGAGGCCGCCGGAGGAGTCCATGACGATCGGCGCGGAGTCGCCGATGAATGACCCGGGCTCCATCACAATCTCGTCGCACGCGAGGCCCACCATGATGCCGGCGGAATAGGCTTTCTGGTGCACGAAAGCGACGACGTGCAGATCGTCCTGCTGCTTCAGAAAGCGCGAGATGTCGAGCCCCGCGGTAACCAGTCCGCCGGGCGTGTTGAGCTTGAGAATAACGACCTGAGCGCCGAGCTTGCGCGCCTCGTCAAACCGCTTGAAAAGCGCCTCGCGGCTGTAGTCGTCGATGACGCCTTCAAGCGTAATGACTGCGGCACGCTGTGGCACGGGTTGCGAAGCCGGGCCCGTCGCAGGCTGCGTCGCGGGCTCCGCGAAGCACGGATTTACCGCGAGAGCGATCAGGACGCTTAGCGCGATCAATTTGACCAAGGGTGTCCCCATACCCGCATTGTAACGCACCCGAAGCGCAGGGATATCAAAAACGCGCTATAAACCGCAGGCAGTTTTCAACTCGGGGAGCGAGTGAAGTCCCACGATTGTAATCGCAGGGCTTTGACGATGGCATCACCTTATACCGAACATGACTTTACACCGATGCCGATGAGCGGTGTCTCGTTGCGATAAGTTCTTCGCTGCGGTTGGGTTCTTGCACGACGTTCGCGTGTTCGGACCAGAAGTGCTCGAAGGTTTCTTGCAGTGAAAAGCGGCTGACCCGTTGCGGGGCGCTGCGGGCCATCCGCTGGAGACGCGGTTCGTCGCTCAACAGCTCTTCGATCGATTGACGCCAACGAAGAGGATCGTTGCCCGGCAGGACGACCCCGGTGACGCCGTCGGAGACGGTCTCTTTAGGACCTCCTTCGTTGCTAACTAACGCGGGCAGGCCGCAGGCGTGGGCTTCCATGACGACCTGGCCGAGTGTGTCGGTTCGACTGGGGAATACGAACAGGTCGCTGCCGGCGTAAAGCGGGGCCAACTGGGCGTCGTTGCGGTAGCCGAGAAAATAAGCCGGTAGTCCGTTCAGCGCGGCCTTCATCTCCAGCAAGTACGGGCCCTCGCCGGCGACGACCAAGGCGGTGTCGTTTCGCGTGGCGCAGAGTTGCTTGAACGTCTCGACAAGCATCGGCAGATTTTTTTCGACGCTCACCCGGCCGCAGTAAAACAACTTTCGCGGTTCCTCGACGCCGTACGCGCTCCAGACGTTCGGGTCGCGCCGATCCGGGTTAAACTTTTCGAGGTTCACGCTCGGCGGAAGCGTCAGCAGCTTTTCTTCGGGAACGCCGAGGTCGCGCAGGTTGAATCGGTACGCCTTCGATCGCGGAAAGACCCCGGCCATCTGGGCGTAGAGCCACTTCATGTAGGCGACGGTGCCGTTAGTCACGCGATGGTCACGCGTCAGGCGGTCCACGTACGCCGGGAAGTCGGTGTGATACGTCCCGACGATCGGAACCCGCAGCATCTTTGCCACCAGCCACCCGCAAAGGCCCATCGGGCCGGGCGTGGAGCAGTGGATCACGTCGAACTGCTGCCGATCGGCCCATTCGAGCACGTCCAGCACCGGCGGAAGGCTCAGCTTCAGTTCCGAGTAATACGGCAACTCGCGCGACATCAACGGCGTGAAGTTTTTCCGATTCGGCAGGTCATAGCGCGGCTCGGCGGTGCTGGTGTGGACGACGAAATGCCGGCCCAGGCGTTGCGCCTGGTCGCTCATGTCGCGGATGAACCGCGCGACGCCGTTGACGTCGTCGAGCGTGTCGGTGAACAAGCCGACGCGCAAATCCTTCGCCGCCCGCGGCGGGGGGTTGCCGGTGATTTCGCGGAGCAAGTGCCGCTCTTTGTTCTGATGAAAGACCGCGAAGTAGTAGGGGAGCAAAACAAACTGCTGGCCCAGTATCGAGGCGATCGAGTCGAAAAGGCCGGTAAAACTGGCGTTATCGAGCGATTCGGCGATGGCGGACGCGAGGCCTTCGGAGACGTCTTTGTTGATGCCCGAGACGTAGCGAAACATTTCCGCGTGCTCGCCGAGCGGGGGCAGGCCGGCTTCGAGGGCGTGGCGCAGGCCGGGGTGGTCGCCGAGTCGGTCTTTTGCCGAGGCGAGGAATAAGTGTTTCAGGACGTTGGTGCCGGACTCTCCGTGGCGCGGGCGTCCCGCCCGCGTTTCTGCCAGACGCGGGCGGGACGCCCGCGCCACGAAATCACGGACGGGGCGCACGATCGATTGGCCGATCTTTTTGATTTTGCCCTTTAGCGCGAGCTTCGCAAGCCCCGCCTTCGACGGCGCCGGCCGCTCGCCGACAATCGTTTGGAGGATCGTCGCCGCGAGGTTCGGCTTCATCCCCGGCGACATGACGTGCCGCGTGTAGTATCTCACCGCCACGCTGTAGAACGTGTGCGCTAGCTTGATGCTCGACCCGGCCTCGCCGCCCGGCTGGCAGCGCCCGGTTCGGAGACAGCGGAGGACGTCGTCAACGCTTTGCGTGTCCGCCGGGAATTCCGTCCACGTCCGCCCGATGTTGAGCAGGCCGTGGTCGTCCGTGCCGGCCGTCCGTGATTTGACCCACGGCTCGGGCCACCGCGCGGCCAGGCCGTGGCGGTCGGAGAGTTTCTGAATCTCCTGGCGGGTGAGCTGATCGAGAACCGGCTCGAACGCCTCACGGTGCAACGCACTGTGGGCGCCGTTGAGGCACTCGAAACCCTTGAACATCAGAAGCAGCCGTTCGAGGTGCCACCGATCGAGCTTGTCGTTTTGGCGGTAAATCGGGTGGGCGACGCTGTGGGCAATCTCGTTGTGCTCGACGTAGGCGGCGACGTCGTAAATATTCGGCGCGAGCTTCTGCAACGCGTCGTGGTCGTCGGGCGAAATCCCGTACACCAGCACGTGCATCTTGCAGTTGTCTTCCGGGAACCAGCACGTCAGCTCTTCGCCGACCAGCACGTCCGCGCGCGGCGTGATGCGGAGGACGCCGTCGATTGTGTCGTGGTCGGTGACGGTTACGAAGTCCATCCCCCGGCGTTTCGCCTGGGCGTAGACCTCTTCCGGGTGGCTGTAGCATTCGGGGCAACTGATCGCGTTGAGCGCGGCTTCGGTGGCCTTGTTGCTGGCATCGCTGTGACAGTGCAGATCGACCCGCTTTGGGGCGGCGAGAGGCGACAGTCGAGAGGTAGAATCCGGGAGTGCCATCGTATGACGGGTGACATTGTTACCAAACGTCGCCGCTAACTGAAACGATAATCTTACCCGTCAACGCCTGGAGAGCGTGTTATCGGGCCTTCATGAAACCTGAATAAGTGGTATGACAAAGCGGCGAATCAGCTCTGCGAACGACGAATCAGCGTTTCCAGGGCCCGGCGTGCGGCACCGGTGTCGATTGTAGCCTCGGCGTGCTCGATGCCTTGGCGCAAGTCGCCGGCCTGCCCCGCGACAACAAGGGCGGCGGCGGCATTCAGGACGGTGATGTCGCGCGGGGCGCCTAGTTCGCCGATCAACACCCGCGAAATCACGTCGGCCGACTCTTCCACGCCGGCGACCTGGAGGTCGGAGAGCCGGGCGTAGGGCAGGCCGAAGTCTTTCGGGTCGAGATGCCACGAGTGAACGCCGCCGTCCTTTACTTCGCTGACGCGCGTCGTGCCGAGGGTCGAGAGCTCGTCCAGGCCGTCGTCGGCGTGTACGACCCAGGCCCGCTCGCTGCCCAGCTCCCGCAGGACGGTCGCCAGCCGGTCGGTCAGTTCCGGGGCAAAGACGCCTAGGAGCTGGTGCCGGGCGCGTGCGGGATTGGTCAGGGGCCCGAGCAGATTGAAGATGGTGGGGATGCCGAGCGACGACCGGGCGGCCGCGACGAATTTCATAGCCGGGTGATGTGAACGGGCGAACGCGAAGCAGATGTTCGCGTCGCGCAGGCATTGCTGAAGCTGCGCCGGCGTGAGCTCCAGCTTCACGCCGAGCCGTTCGAGCACGTCCGCCGACCCCGATTTGCTCGACGCCGAGCGGTTCCCGTGCTTGACGACCTTGACGCCCGCGCCCGCCACCACCAGTGCGGCCGCCGTGGAAATGTTAAACGTCCCGCGGACGTCGCCGCCGGTGCCGCAGGTGTCGAGGATGACGCAATCGGAGTCGCATTCGACCGGCACGCTCTTCTCACGCATGACCGTTGCCGCCCCGACGAGTTCTTCCACCGTCGTCCCCTTGGCGGCCAGTCCGACGAGCAACCCGCCGACCTGCGCCTCGGACGCCTCGCCCGACATGATGTGGTTAAACGCTTCGCGGGCCTCGGCGCGCGTGAGATCCTCGCGGCGGCACAGCTTCAGGAGAATTTCGCGTAGGGGGGACACGGGGAGAATCTACCACGAAGTCACGAAGGCACGAAGCGGCGCCCGCGGTGGGAATATTCTCGAATTCGTGTCTTCGTTCTTATTGATCATGGATGACCTTGCGTCACGAAAAGCGTGAATTGGTAATGTTGCTCTTCGTAACTTCGTGCCTTCGTATTTTAACCCGTATCGTCGGCCGGGGGTTGAAATATTTACTCCACTACGCTCACCCCAGCCGTAGCCGCCGTGACGAACAGGGTGGGCTCCTTGTGAAACGCCTTGGAATACGCCCCAACAAGATGTTCGCGTAGGCGGTTGACGGCGCGA
>JBKJRK010000064.1:0-5345 GCA_046593135.1 Tepidisphaeraceae bacterium
CTGTCCGACACAATTGGCTGCGGCGCGCGGGGGCATTGGCAGCCTCAGGAGCGTCCGTTTCGGCAGCAAACATTTGACACATCGGGGGTTGGAGAGAGGCACTCCGGTATTCGAGCGAGGTGTGACCTGGATGGATTTAAACGACTGCGATGGTTGCGCGTTTTGCGGGCCTCGCACGACAAAACGCCAAGTGGGGTAGAATCAGTCCCGATGCTCGGCACCTCCTCGTCGTTTTCCCGTCGGCTGCTCGCGTGGTACGGGCGAAACCGGCGAGATTTGCCGTGGCGCGCCGATTCGTCGGTGGGACGGGTTCCCGAGCCGTATCACGTGCTGGTCAGCGAGGCGATGCTCCAGCAGACGCAGGTGGCGACGGTCATTCCCTATTACAACCGATTCATCAAGCGGTTCCGGGGTGTTTTCGACCTGGCGGCCGCGGACGAGCAGGACGTCCTGCGGCTTTGGCAAGGGTTGGGTTACTACTCGCGCGCCCGGAACCTTCAGGCGGCGGCCCGCTTGATTGTGAATAGGCTCGGCGGAAAACTGCCAAGGACCGTTGACGCGCTACGCGAGCTTCCGGGGATCGGCCGGTATACGGCCGGGGCGGTGGCGTCGATCGCGTTCGGAGCCCGGGCTCCAATCGTTGACGGCAACGTCGCGCGCGTGTTGTGCCGCGTTGACCGCATCGAGACCGACCCCCGCGACCGCAAAACTCAGGACCTCCTATGGCAGCGGGCGGAAGAGATTCTTCCGAAGCGGAACGTTGGTGATTTCAACTCGGCCCTGATGGAGCTGGGGGCGACGGTGTGTACGCCGCGTTCGCCGCAGTGCTTGCTGTGCCCCGTGCGCGGGCACTGCGCCGCGTTCGCGGCGGGCGTGCAGGAACAGATCCCCGCGCCAAGGAAAGCGAAGCCGACGCCGCTCCATCAGCGGACGACGTTCTGCATCCGGCGCGGCGATGCGTGGCTTATCGAACAGCGTCCGCTCAAGGGGCGGTGGGCGCGGATGTGGCAATTTATTACGGTAGAAAAATGTCCCGACAACGGGTCCAAATTCCCCCCCGCCGCAAAACTATCGCTGAAACTTTCCACGCCACGGAAACTGGGCACGGTCACCCACGCCCTGACGCACCGGCGTTATGAGTTTGACGTCTATGCCTGCGAGTGCGACGGTGACGCCGCAGGTGACGGAGGGGACGGGGCGAGGCGATGGTCGACGTTGGACGGTTTAAGCGAATACCCCCTGCCGCGGCCGCACCTCAAGGTCGTGGAAATGCTCCGAAATCTGCCCACGTGAGCGGTCGTCGACCTGCTGTTATTCTCTAAAAACGGGGTAGTTGCCGCGACCCTCCGGGATATCGTAAGTCATGGGCAGAGAGCCTGTGAACTTTTTGTGCCGTGGGCGTCTCGCCCGCGTTTTCGACACGAGGAACGCGGGCGAAACGCCCGCGCCACGTAAATCTTCACAGGCTCAGAGGCCCGGCGCGAGAGCGTCCGAGACGAGCATGATTGACGACCCCCGAATGGACACCGCCGGCGAGAACGAGCCGGACGAGAACGCGCTCCCGAAGCCGAAAACGCTGACGGTGCTCGGGCTGCTGAGCCTGACGAGTCTCACGTTCAGCTACCTCGGCGCGTACGCCGTGTCGGGCGCCCTGGTGAAGACCGAAGTGTTACGGCCGTGGCCGCCGGGGTCGGACCCCAGGCCGAAGTGGCTGCTGGCCGGATTCTGCGTGCTCCTTCTAACGTTCACCTGTGTTGGGGGCTTCGTTCGTACCTTGAGCCGGCGTCACCTGGCCCGGATCGACGACATGGCCAATGACGAGGCGGTGCCATGAAGCATCGTCCGCGCGGCATCTATGGAGCAAGTTCATTTCGGGCGTAGCGGGCACCAGCGATTGCCGCTTGCGAATTCGCAGACGGCGCTTTTCGGTCTGCGAAACCACAAGCGGCCGGTCGCGGGCTGACACACGACGCTATTCCCTCTACGCCTGCAGTGAACTGGCTCGAAGGTCCGCCTTTCAACGAGACGGAGCAAAAAGCGGCAATCTGGCGGTCGCCGTTTGGTCCTACGCGACGGCGTAACGCCTCAACGTCGCCGCGAGCTGTTGGAAGACGAGGGAGACGTTGACGTTGCCGTCGAGGTAGCCTTCGGCGCGGACAATCGCGTCGATGGCGGCACAGGTGCGCTCGAGTTCGTCGGGGTCTTCGGATTCCGCGAGACGCCGGCGAACATGCTCGGCGGCGAGGTTGAGATACAAGGCGAGCCCCTCGCGCGTGGCGGCGTCCTTGCTCCCGAGCGGGTCGCGGGCGAGCTGCTTTTCGGCGTACGCGTCGGCGGCCTTCTTGAACCACGCGGGCAGGTCGTCGGGCGGGCGGCCGGCGAAGAGGTCGTCGATCTGGCACGCGAGATCGGTCGCCGGTTCGACCACGTCGTCTTCGATCCACTTCAGCGCGACGCCGAGCGAGCCGCGCGTGAGGCGCGCGGCGCGGGCGGCCGTGTCCTGTTCAATCCCCCGCTTGCGGAGTTCGCCGGCGACCGTGTTTTCCTCCAGCGACGCGAAGCGGATCGTCTGACTCCGACTGCGAATCGTCGAAAGCAGCGCGTCGGGCTGGTCCGTGAGCAGAATGATCGCCGTCCGCCCGGCGGGCTCTTCGAGCGTCTTGAGCAGCGCATTTTGGGCCGGCGGATTCATGCGGTCGGCCTCTTCAATCAAAAATACCTTGCCGCGCCCCATGACGGACTTGCGCGACGCCGGCTCCACCAGCTCGGCGCGCACGACGTTGATCGACAGGTCGATCCCCTTCGACTTGCCGGTCTTGTCGTGATAGCGGATCAGGTCGCGCGTGATGACGTGGTAGTCGGGGTGCGTGCCGGCCGACATGCCCCGACAACTCGCGCACGACCCGCACGGGGTCTCCCCTTGGGGGTGTTCACAGAGAAACAACGTCGCTAGCGCCCGCGCCGCCGTCGCCTTGCCGACGCCAGCCGGGCCCGCGAACACCAGTCCGTGCGGCAGCCGATCCGCGCAATACGCCCGGCGGATGGATTCGACGGCGGAGGTTTGGCCGAAGATAGCGTCGAACGTCACAGCGCCTCCAGCACACGCCAGACGTCGTCGTGAACCTGCTCCGGCGGGCGGTCGGCGTTGACCACGCGATACCGCTGCGGATCGGCCTTGGCCTGGGCGAGGTAATTTTGCCGAACGCGATCGTGGTACTCCATCGGCCGCCGCTCGATGCGGTCTTTTTCTAACCCCGCGTCGGGATCATTAGGAAAAAGCGAAAACTTTGGCAGGACGCGGTCCATGCTCGACTGGGTCGGCATGTCGAGGATGATCGTCAGATCGGGCCATTGGCCGCGGATGGCGATGTCGGCGACGGCTTTGATCTCGGTCGCGGTCAAGCCCTCGCCGTCGAGCTGGTAAGCCAGCGTGCTGGAGACGAAGCGGTCGGACAAAACAAGCGTGCCTTTGTCGAGGGCCGGTCGAATGGTCTCGGCCATCATCTGGGCGCGGGCGGCCATGTACAGGAGCATTTCGCACCGCATGGCCATCTCGTCGTTTTCCGGGTTGAGCAGGATCGCTCGGACCTGTTCGCCGATGCGTGTCGTCCCCGGGTCTCGGACGAGCATCGACGCCAAGCCGCCGGTTTCGCGGGCGAGACGCTCTTGAAGCAACCTGGCTTGCGTACTCTTTCCGCTGCCCTCGTTGCCGTCGAAGACGATGAATTTGCCGGCGAGATTAATCACGACTCGGTTCTCCCGGCCGGGCCGGCATCTGGTTTCAAATGTCTCTCCAACGCGGCGATCAGCGTCGCCATGTCGCCCTTCGCGGTCGACCAAACAATGTCAAGGTTGACGCCCCAGTAGACGTGAACAACCAAGTTACGCATGGCGGCCATCTCGTCGAAAGGCAATTCGGGAAGCGTTTGCCGCGTGGCTTTGCCGACTTGTCGTGCGGCTTCACCAATGATTGCAATTTGTCGTATAATGGCCTCCCGAACGACTTCGTCGGCGAGGAATTCTTCCCGCGTGTGGTTACCAATAAACCGCACGATGCGTTGCGCGGCCAACAACATGTCTGCAAGAAAAGCGCGCTCATCGCGCATAAATCACCCGCGCGGTGCGAAGGATTTCCGGCCGGCGATACGGATTGGGCATTTGTTCGACGCCGCGACGTTCGAGCAGGTCAACACGCCGGCCGAAAAGCGTCTCGAGTTCGTTGACCATGCCGCCCAGCGTCAAAAGCGTCGGCTTGGCCGAAGGATCAAAAGTAACGAGAACGTCGACGTCGCTTTCCGGTCCGAAGTCCTTTGTCAACACAGACCCGAATAGTGCGAACTCGATAACCTGCCAGCGTTCGGAAAATTCGCCAATTGCGTCCATGGGAAGGGCGATGCCTGCTCTTGCCGGCTCGAATGAAGCGATCGGGGCCATTGCCGCAGTATAACAGGCCACGCGCGTCATTCCTCACCTTGACCCCCTTGCCACTCCCACATTAAATCGAAGTCATGCTTCCCGAGACCGCTGACATTCGGCGCCGGTTTGAACAGGCCTTCGGGCCCGGCGGCCGGATTCGTGTCATCCGCGCGCCGGGGCGAGTTAATCTGATCGGCGAGCATACCGACTACAACGACGGGTTTGTTTTCCCGATGGCCATCGAGCCGGACGTACGCATCGCCTGCCGGGCCCGCGACGACGGCAACGTCAGATTAGTTTCGACGCTGTTCCCCGGCGAAGTCGTCGAATTCTCGGTACAGCAGCCGATCAAGGCCGGCAAACCCGCGTGGGCGAACTATTGCAAGGGTGTCGCCGCCGAGATGATCGACGCCGGCATCCCGCTGGTCGGCATGGACGCGCTGGTTGCCAATACCCTTCCCCCCGGCGGCGGACTTTCCAGCAGCGCGGCGCTGGAAGTCGCGATGGGCCAGGCCCTGCTCACCCTCGCCGGCGTCGAAATGGACCACTCGCGCCTCGCCCTGCTGGCGCAGAAGGCCGAGCACGAATACGCCGGCGTGCCCGTCGGCATCATGGACCAGACGATCGTCGCCTCCGGCAAGGCCGGCCACGCCATGCTGCTCGACTGCCGCGACCATTCCAAGCAGTTCGTCGCAATCGACGAACGAGAAGTACAGGTGGTCGTCGTCAACAGCATGGTCAAGCACGAATTGACCGGCGGCGAATACGCGGAGCGCCGAAGGCAGTGCGAGGAAGGCGTGATGTTCTTCCAGAAACAACGCCCCGAGGTTCGCGCCCTGCGCGACGTCTCGATGGCCGAGGTCACGGCGGCCGCGGGAAAGCTCGGCAACGTGATCTTCCGCCGGTGCAGGCACGTCGTCGGCGAAAAC
>JBKJRK010000074.1:0-4182 GCA_046593135.1 Tepidisphaeraceae bacterium
CGAAACGAGGGCCGGCGAATGATTCGCCGCCCCTCGGTGTTTTTTTGATCTCTGAACTGTTTTGAACCCTGCCCTCTTAAGCGGCCTTCGCTTTCGGCACATTGAGGTGGGGGCGGGCGAGTTCGACAATCGCGTCGAACGCGGCCGGGTCGCCGATGGCCAGTTCGCTGAGCATCTTACGGTTCAGCGTGATGCCGGCGGCGGCGAGGGCGGGGATGAATCGGTTGTAGTTGATCCCGCGCTCGCGGACGGCGGCGCTGAGACGCGTCACCCACAGCTGGCGGAAATGACGCTTCTTTTGGCGTCGATCGCGGTAGGAGTACTTGCCGGCGCGGAGCGTAAACTCCAAGGCCTGACGGTACAGCGTACCGGGACCGGCTCGGAAGCCTTTGGCACGCTTGAGAACACGTTTACGTTTCCGACTGTGAGTCGGGCCGCCGGTTGAACGGGGCATGGGTCAATCCTTTCGGACGCGTGGAGCCAGGGGCACTCCGCCAAAGGCGGGGCATGGCTGCACCGGCGACACGCCGGTGCTTGTTTATCGCGGCAAAAACGCCGCGTTAATCTGTCGGCTCTAAATAAGAGGTCACGATTCTGAAACACCCCCGATCAAACTCGGCCCTACGGGCCGTCGCTAACCGGCAACAGATGTTTAAGAATCGTGCACCTCTACTTAGAGCGATTTTCACCACTTTGTAGCCGCGACGCAGGCGTCGTAGCTACCGTAGCTTGCTACGGTGCAGTGAATGATGCTCTAGTCTTATTTTACGGCGGTCGTCGCCTTCTTAGGCTTGCCGGCTTTCACCGCTTTTACGGGCTTTTCCGCTTTCGCCGCTGTTTCGGCCTTCGCGGCGGCCGCGAGGGCGCGCTCGTGGGCGGTCTTGGCGGGCTTGAGCTTGGAAACGCCCATCAGCCTTCGCATGTTCTTTGCAAGACCTTCAAATAGCACCGCCGACTTGCGAAGCTTCCGCCGGCGGTTCGCCGAGCGCGAGCTCATCAGGTGGGAGGTGAACGCGTGGTGACGCTTCAGCTTGCCGGTCTTCGAGACCTTGAACCGCTTGGCCACGCTCTTGTTGGGCTTCTGCTTGTATCCCATTTCCGTCCTTCAATAAAAACGCCCCTCCTTCGAGGGGGGCGGGGATGATAGCAAAACACCGCGGGCGCGTCCAGTGGACGCGCCCGCGGACGGAATTCACGTTTTGACCTGATTTTACCGCGATACCGGTGCCGGCGCCGGACGAACAGGCGCTGCCGGCGCACTCGCCGGACGAGCTACTGCAGGGAGCGGGGCGCCGGCCGAGCGCGGAGCCACGGGTGCAGGAGCGCCAGCGGCTGCCGGAGCACTTGTAGGCATCCCAACACCCGGGCGCACCGGAACATTCAACTGGCTTCCCGCGGTCAGCGGGCTCGGACGCCCGCCCGGGCCTGCGGGGGCGGTGCCGCCTTGGGCAACCGGCATCTTCGCGCCCGGCTGCTTGTGGTCCGGCTGAAGCACCAGGATCATGCGACGCCCTTCCATCTTGGCGTCGCGCTCGATCTTGCTGACCAGCCACAGTTCGGTCTTCACCTTGATCATGAGATCTCGGCCAAGGTCCAAGTGGGCCATCTCACGGCCCTTAAAGCGCAGCGTGAACTGCACTTTGTTTCCTTCCTTAAGAAAGTCTTTGGCGCGGTTGATCTTGATCTGCAAATCGTGCTCGCCGATGCGGATCGTGTCGATGTTCAGCATCTTGAGCCGCCCGCCCTTGTTGGACGCGCGGCTCTTGTCTTCTTTTTTCTGCTGCTGGTAGCGCCACTTGCCGTAATCCATGATTCGGCAAACGGGCGGCTTGGCGGTGGGGGCGACTTCGACCAGGTCGAGCCCGGCTTCCTGGGCCATCTTCAGGGCATCCGATGTGGACACGATACCCCTCTGCTCGTCCTTGTCGTCGATCAGGCGAATCGGTGAGATTCGAATCTGATGATTGTGGCGGAAGTTTGTAGAAATGGCTCCGATCTCCTCAGAAACATGGCGTCGTGTCGGCCAGGAACATCCCGCCCGCACGGACAACCCTTTCCCGGAAGGTGTCCCGGGCGACCACGAAAAACCTGCACCGCGGAATGGAACCGCCCGCAAGGACGACCCAATTTGGTTACCCCGCCAGCGTTTTCGGCGCGTGCGGTGGAAGCGATGCCATTATTGTAAGGTTATCGGCCGATTTGCAAGCATCGAATCCGATTTCCTTAGGAAACTGGCACGTCGGGTCCGACATGGCTCAAGCCGCGGGTCTTCATCTCCTGCAAACACCGCTGGACGAACTCCTCCAGGCGCATTTGGCCTTCGTCTTTCCGTCCGTGCCCGCGCACGGAAACTTTGTCGCTTTCCGCCTCCTGTTGCCCCACCACCAGCATGTAAGGGGTCTTTTGGACTTCCGCGGAGCGGATCTTCGACCCGATCTTTTCGCTCCCCAGGTTCGCCTCCACCCGTACGCCGGCTGTGCTCAGAGTCTGCTGGACCTTGGCGGCGTAATCGTTGAATTTCTCGCTGATGCTGAGCACGGCTACCTGCACCGGGGCCAGCCAGAGGGGAAATGCCCCCGCGAAATGCTCGGTCAGGACGCCGATGAAGCGTTCCATCGAGCCGAACGGCGCCCGGTGGATCATCACCGGGCGATGCGGGGCGTTGTCGGCACCCGTGTAGCTGAGGTCAAACCGCTCGGGGAGTTGGTAATCGACCTGGACGGTGCCAAGCTGCCACTCACGCCCGATGACGTCGCGCACGACGAAGTCAATCTTCGGCCCGTAGAACGCCGCCTCGCCCGGCTCGAGCGTGAAGTTCACCCCGAGCGTCGCGGCGGCGTCCTTGCACGCCTTCTCCGCGCGGTCCCACTGATCGGCCCGGCCGACGTACTTCGCGCTGTCCGGGTCGCGCAGGCCGACGCGGACACGGTAGTCCTTCATGCCCAGGGTGTTCAGCACGATCTTCACGAGCGCGAGGCAACCCTGAACTTCCGCTGCGACCTGCTCCTCGGTGCAGAAGAGATGGGCGTCGTCCTGCGTAAACCCGCGGACGCGGGTCATGCCGCCCAGCTCGCCCGATTTTTCCCACCGGTAAACGGTGCCGAATTCCGCGAGCCGGACCGGCATGTCGCGGTAGCTGCGCTGCTCGCTGGAGAAAATCTTGATGTGCATCGGGCAATTCATCGGCTTGAGGAGGTAGCCGTCGATGTCGCCCTTCTCCATCCGGTTCGACAGCTCGCCGCAGCCGCAGTTTTCTTTGGCGAGCATGTCGATCATTTCACGGTCCACGAGCGGCGGGAACTGACTCTCGCGGTAATACGGATAATGCCCACTGGTCTTGTAGAGGCCCAACCGCCCGATGTGCGGCGTGAAGACTTGCTGGTAGCCCTGTAGGCGCAAATGCTCGCTGATAAAATTCTGAAGCTCCTGGCGGACGATCGCGCCTTTCGGCTTCCACAGCACCAGCCCCTGCCCCACCGCGTCATCAATCGTGTAAAGCCCGAGCTGCGGGCCGAGCACGCGGTGGTCGCGCTTCTTGGCTTCGTCGAGCATTTTGAAATGCTCGTCGAGCTGTTTTTTATCAAAGAACGCGGTCCCGTAGATGCGCTGGAAGCGGTCACTGGCGACGTCGCCGTGCCAGTGCGACGACGCGGCGCTGGTCACCTTAAAAGCTTTGATCTTGCCGGTCGCGGGGACGTGCGGGCCTTGGCAAAGGTCTTCCCAGTTCTCGTTCAGTTTTCCGGTGACGTACCAACTGAGGCTCTGAGCCCCGCCGGCGATGGCTCGCTGGGCGTTATCGACCTTGTACTTGTTGTCTTCCTTCTTCAGCCGGTCCATGCCCTGGTCGGGCGGCAGGTCATAGCGGGTAAACGGCCGATTCTCGGCAACGATCTTCGCCATCTCTTCTTCAATGCGCGGGAAGTCGTTGGAGGAAATCGGGCGGTCGAGGGCGATGTCGTAGTAGAACCCGGTTTCGAGCGCCGGGCCGTACGCGAGCTTCGCTTCGGGATAGAGCCGTGTAATCGCCTCGGCCATCACGTGGGCGGTGCTGTGACGGAGGACGAGCAGCGCGTCGGCGTCCTTGTCGGTGAGGATGGAAACCTTGTGCTCGCCGGCGGGGATTGCATAGGAAAGATCGACGACGCGTCCGTCGACCCGCCCCGCCACCGCCGCCTTCGCCAG
>JBKJRK010000143.1:0-3374 GCA_046593135.1 Tepidisphaeraceae bacterium
CTTGCTCGCCGAGGCCGCCACGACCTTGCCGTTTTTGAACGTGAGTTTCGCGTCTTGCACCTCGCGCCCGTGGTGGACCGCGGGGAAGCTGAAGTTGATCTGACCGTTCACGCTGTCGATGACCGGGCCGGTGAACACCTCGCCGTCGGGGAAATTCTCGTGCCCGTCGCAGTTGATCCAGCGCATGCCGGCGACGCTCAATCGCACGTCTGTCCCGTTGGCGGCGACGACGCGGTAGTCGCTTTTGCCATTGAGAAAATCCGCCAGGCGCTGTTGCCGTTCACTCAACATCCGCCATTCGGCGGCAGGGTCGGGGTGGTTCAGCTTCCCGGCGCTGAACACGAAGTCTTCGTACTCTTCCAGACTCATTTCCGCGTCCTGTGCGGCGCCTTGGGTCGGATATTGTGTCCCCGTCCAGTGGAGCGATTTCTTGGCCGCCCGATTCATGAACACGTCCATCAGCGGCTTCCGCGCTGCCTGTGACATGCCAATGCGTTTGGGATCCACATTGGTAAGCGACTTGGTGTTCTCCTCGGCCCACATCGTGATCGAACAGTCGATTTTCTCGTACTCGAACAGGGTGATCGGGCTGACGTGCTTGAGTTGGTGGTCGCTCGCGTGCTTCAGGAAGATTTCGCCGAGCTCTTCCGGGTTCATCCGCACGAGGGCGTGCCCGCCGGCTACGAGGACCTTGCGGTATAGCTCCGCGATCAACGGCTGCGCTACCGGCGGGCCGGAAAGGCGAACAATCTGGTCCTTCTTGACCCCGACGCTGTAGTTCACGAGGACGTCGGCCAGCTTTTCGAGACGGGGGTCACGCATGGAGGCGGATTGTAAGGTGCGGCCTGCCAAAAAACTTCCGCCGCCGCCCCCGGTTTGCGGCACAGCTTTTGAATAGAAAAGTTCAGCCGGGACTGCGTCGGCCGCATCCTGATGCAAAAAATGTCGCAACAACTGGAATATCAATAAACTGGTTTAGGTCTAACTGGAGGCAATTTTATGCGTTTGATTAAACTGGCTGCGACGGCGCTCTTTGGATACGCCCTGTTCGAGTTTTTCCGTGGCATGCTTCACGAAGCCCAGATCGCGACGGCGGGCGCTGAGCCATCGGGCGCCGCGGCGCGATCGTCCAAAAGGCCGGGGGGTAGGCAGCGAAAATCCTCCACGGGTCGTCGATCGGGGTCGGAATCGCTCGTTCTAACCGGACCTGGCGAAGGAATCGAACAAGCGACCGCTGAAGCCGACGGCGGCAGCGTCCGGCATAAGGTCGGCCGTGGGGTTATAAGCTGATTTGCCCGCGTTTCTGATGACCTATCAAACGGTTCTCCGCTCAAGCCCCTTGGGGACGCTAGCGATGAAGCTGGCGTCCCCAAGGCATTTTGGCCTTTAATTCCCCCGCCAGGCCGACATACTGACACCCACGGAGTTGCTTCTGCCTTAGCGCCAGATAGTCTAACCGGCGCTTCTCGTTCCTCCCGTGCGAGGTCAAACGAGCAGAGCACGGAAGGAAGGGCGTGTCATGGCCGAGCCGATGCCGGTTGCGATCATTATTTATGGAGCCAGCGGAGACCTATCCCAGCTCAAACTCGTTCCCGCGATTTATGAGTTGGCTCGCGAGGGGTTGCTGTCGGAAAATTTCGTCCTTGTCGGCTACGCCCGCAGCACCGAGAAGAAAGACCCCACCACCAAGGCCGTCATCGGCCCGATGAACGACGAGCAGTACCGCAAGGACTGCGTCGAAGCCATCCGCAAGCACGCCCGCCATAAGCCGATCGACGAGGCGTTGCTCCAGCGCATCGCCAGGAACATCTTCTACGTTTCCGGCGGCTATGATTCTCCGGCAGATCAAGCCCGGCTCGCGAAGCAACTCGTCGAACTCGACAAGACCCATCAAACCGGCGGCAATCGCCTGTTCTACGTCTCAACCCCGCCCGACGCGTTCAAGGGCATCATCGAAGTCCTCGGCCAACGCGAAAAAAACGGCGACAACGGACCCGGCTGGAGCCGCCTGATCATCGAAAAGCCGTTCGGGACGAATCTCGAAACCGCCCAGGACCTCAACCGACTGCTCTACACCTACTGGCGCGAAGACCAGATCTACCGGATCGACCACTACCTCGGAAAAGAGGTGTTGCAGAACATCATGGTCATGCGGTTCGCCAACGCGATCTTCGAGCCGTTGTGGAACCACAATTACATTGACCACGTCCAAATCACCGTCAGCGAAACGCTCAGCGCCGACGACCGCGCCGGCTACTACCAGTCGAGCGGCGCGCTGCGCGACATGATCCAAAACCATATTTTCCAGCTCATGGCGCTTGTCGCGATGGAACCGCCGGCGGTCCTCGACGCGCAGAGCATCCGGGACGAGAAGGTCAAGGTGTACAAATCCGTCCGCCCGATTCGCCCGAGCCGGATCAACGACTGCTGCATCCGCGGACAATACAACTCCGGCGAATACGACAAGAAGGGCACAAAGGTGCCGACGCCCGGCTGGCTCAAGGCCAAGGGCGTGCCGCCGGACTCGGTGACCGAAACATTCGCCGCGGTGAAGGTTCACATCGACAACTGGCGATGGAGCGGCATGCCGTTCTACATCCGGACGGGCAAGTGTCTACCGCGGAAGCTGAGCGAGGTCGTGATTCGCTTCAAGAGCCCGCCATTAACGCTGTTTCAGAAGCAGTGCGAGTCGGCCGTGTTCCCCAACGACCTCATCATCCGCGTCCAGCCGGACGAAGGGTTGAGCTGGCGGCTGAACGGCAAGGTGCCCGGCGGTGAATTGAACATCAAGTCGGTCGCGCTGGACATGAACTACAAGGAAACCTTCCACGCCGAGCCCCCCGAGGCGTACGAGCGACTGATCGCCGACGCCATCGAAGGCGACGCCACCCTCTTCATCCGCGGCGACGAAGCCGAAGCCGCATGGGCGGTGGTCGACCCGATCGTGTCCGCCTGGGAAAAGGACAAAGCACCGCCGGAGCAATACCCCCCCGGCAGTTGGGGCCCGCAAAAGTCGCTTAACCTCATCGAAAGGGACGGCCGGCGCTGGCTCCAAAGCGAAAGCCCGGAACAGCCGGATCCCGTCATTGCCTGCGCGCTGTGACGGGGACCGGGGTCGCGTGTGCGCTCGAGCAAGTCCACCGACCGTAGCCGGTGTAGTTCGCCGTGCGTCAGTCCCGCCCGGCTGGCCGCTTGCGGTTTCGCAGACCGAATTGCGCACTGCGGTCCGCGAAAGCGCAAGCGGCGATCGAAGGCGCCGCCACTCCGCGACCAATTTTTCTAACTGCAATACTGGCCCCGGGGACGCATCAGTTCCCGGTCGGGTCGGTTCCCGCTGTGCCGGCGCGAAGGTTGGGAGAGTCGGTTTTTGCCAG
>JBKJRK010000173.1:0-3425 GCA_046593135.1 Tepidisphaeraceae bacterium
GTCGGGGTGAGGGGCCGAGCGCCAAGGAATGAATCAATCATGATCGGTGTGAGACCGAATCAGCAGGACGGGTCGGGTTGATCACAAGTAACCATCCAAGATCACTTTTCGATTTTGGATTTCCGATTTTGGATTGAAAAGCCGGGTCTTCGTCCTTTCACACAATCCAAAATCGGCAATCCAAAATGAACTTCACCTATTCCAAGGGGATCGGCGTGTCGGAGTCGAGTTTCCGCGGGGGCGGGGGGACGGCGGACGCGGCTCGCGCACGCTCGGCGGCGTCCAACGCGGCTTCTTCGGCGGCAATGTCGCGATCCCCGGCGGCGGCACTCACGGCGGCGACGTCACGACTCCCACGCGGTTTGGGCTGCTCGCCGCTAAGCGGGACGATGATCGTCTCCTTTTCCCCGCCCCGCCGGACGACGTCGATCGTATGGAACACTTCTCCGCCAAGGTCTTTCGCCGACATTCCGGTCGACAGCACCAGCAGGATAAGGGCTGAAACCTGCAACAGCGCGTTAACACTGTAAATCGCTTTCGCCCCACCGAACGAATGGCCGATTCCGTCCAGCACGATGATAAAGACGACGCAGAGGAGGGCGGCGTAAAACTGGACCTTGTACTTGATGATGTGGGGCCAAAGGATCCCCGCAAAGATGAACCCGACGATGGCAGTCGTGACGCCGTGCATGCGGCGAACATACCACGGCCGGTCCCGAATCGGCTAGCGTTGACGACGCGGGGGCGCGGTGGTCATATTCGAGGAAGCCGGCGATTGATCGCCCGCGTAGGGATTTTCGGATCATCGGAGACATCGTTGAAGCCGCAGACGATCCGCAGAGTCGACGCCTGGGTGGGCAAGCCCGCCTGCCTCATGCTCACCACGTTCCGCCGGGTTGCATTTTTTTTCCGACCGGCCCGGGTTTCACAAGATCGCCCGCGCAAAATTTTGCTGATCAAAATGACCGAGCAGGGCGCGACGGTGCTCGCTTTTCGCGCGATCGTGCGGGCGATTGAGATCGTCGGGCGGGAGAACGTGTACTTCTGGGTCTTTGAAGAAAACCGCCCGATTCTCGACCTCATGGGCGTGATCCCGAAAGAGAACGTGATCGCGGTCCGCGCGACCGGCTTTGTCCAATTCGCGAGAGAAGTCCTCGCGAGCTTGTGGCACATTCGCCGAATCGGGATCGATGCGACGGTCGACATGGAGTTCTTCGCCCGCGCGTCGACGATCCTCGCTTTTCTCACCGGCGCGACCCGGCGGGTCGGCCTCCACCGCTTCAAGGCCGAAGGCCCCTACCGGGGCGACCTGCTGACGCACCGCGTGCAGTGGAACCCGTACTACCACACGGCGTCGGCGTATTACGTGCTCGTCGAGGCGCTGTTGAGCGATCCGAATGACACGCCGATGCTCAAGCGCCCCGCGCCGCGGCTCGATTGGGCTCCGCCGCCGTTGACGTTTACGGATGCAGAGCGAACGCGGGCGCGTGAAGTCTTGAAGGAAGCGTCGGGGCAGGACATTTCAGGCCCAATCGTTCTACTGAATCCGAACGCCAGTGATCTGATGCCGCTGCGCCGCTGGCCGTCGGAACGGTTTATTGAGTTGAGCCGACAATTGCTCGCGGCCGACCCGGCGATTCACATCGGGTTCACGGGCGCGCCGGACGAACGCGAATCGGTCGAAGCCTTGGCTCGGCAGTTGAATTCGCCGCGGGTGTTTTCCCTCGCGGGACGAACCACGCTTCGCGAACTCTTTGCGGTGTACGACGCGTGTGACGTGCTCGTGACCAACGACAGCGGGCCGGGGCATTTTTCGTCGCTGACGGACATTCACACGGTCGTGCTCTTTGGACCGGAGACGCCGGCGCTGTACGGGCCGCTCGGGCGAAATGCCCACGTGCTCTACGCGAGCCTGGCGTGCAGTCCGTGCGTCAACGCGTTGAACCACCGCTTTTCACCCTGCAAGAACAACGTGTGCATGCAGACGATCAGCGCGCGGGACGCGTTTGAGAAGGCGATGTCGCTGCTGGCCCAGCCGAACCGCCGGCGGCCGACGCTGGCCGTTTATCCGCTACCAGAATCTCAAACGGCTTTGCCGCCCAACTGATCCGCGCCGGGTTTGCGAGCATCGGCTCGGCAATCGGGCGCTCCAGACGCCGAAATGCGGCGGGTACGGTGTCGGGCATCTGGTCCACCGCCCGAATGACCACGTCCGATCCCGCGCCGATTGCGGCTTCGCTCACGTCGCTCCCGCGCGGCAGCAGTTGAAGCTTCCACTTCCATAAATCGACCGGCGGCATCGAATACGGCGCAGGCTCGGCGACAAGTGCCAGCTTTTCGGCGCCATGCCGGTTGAGCGTGCGAAGCGACAGCGCGGTCTGCTGTCGCGGCGTCAACGGCCCGCTGTCGGCGAGAAAGTGTGTCATGTAATTCGTGCCGAACCACGCCGTGCAGACCAACAATGTCAGCAGAAATGCGGCACGTGCCGGCGGCAAAACCGTCCAGAAAATCGCGACCGCGAACACGCACAGCACCGTCGCGGGCAGCAGGGAGAATCGTCCGTACTCGGCCGGCTTTCCCGCGGCGGGGGCGACGAACTGCACGCCGATCACGACGGCCACGGCCAGCATCAGCCAAAGCATGTGAACCGCGGGACAGCCGGGCCAGTAAAAGTTGATTCGCCGCTGGCGAATCGCTGATTCGAGAACGTTAAGCGTCCCGACGAGCCCGAACAGCACGATCGGTATCGTGGCGGCTTCAACGATCAGCTTCGCCGCGTTGGCCAGGCCGCTCGCCGCCGTCGCTTGATACATCGCCGTCGACGTACCCAGGTTTGAGCGCAGGACGGCGGGGTTGGACACGAGGTTGATCAGTACATACGGATTGGTGACGACGTAGACGAGCACGCCGATCGCGACGGATTTCATCGCCATGCTGAGATGCCCGCGCCAAGGCTCCGGGCGGAGCAACACCATGACCGGGAGGATGACGAAGATCACGAGAGACGAGATCACCATCCCCGTCGCCGCGCCGCAAAGCACGGCGGTCGTGATCCACCACTTCCGCGCGCCTGTTTCGACGTACCGACTCGCGGCGAGGATCGCGAGCAGCATGAGCGACAGCCCCGCGAGGTGAGGTTTCGCTTCGTGAGCCATGTTGATGACGACCGGCATCATCGCCCAGCACGCGCTCGCGGCGGCCGCGGGAATGGACCGGCCGGTGAGCTTTCGCGCGAGCATGTAAACCGCCCACGCGCCGACGACGCCCCACGCGGCGCTGTAAAGGCGTGCGATGACATAAAACTTTGCAAACTCTTCGGGGTGGTCCAGGTAGTACGCCTTGTCCGGCGTCAGGTGAACGTATCCCGCGACGCTCGCGAGTTTGAGCAGCGCGCCGACGGGGTACACCCACAACCCGCCGTACTG
>JBKJRK010000175.1:0-3225 GCA_046593135.1 Tepidisphaeraceae bacterium
GAGCCTGCAGCTCCATTGCCACCTCGCGCTCGCACGACTCAAGGTCGCCGCTACGAAGTGCTGGTGCTAGCCGTTTCATTGTGCTGAAGAACAAACTGCTCATGCCAGGCCTTTCAAAAACGCATTACAAAGATCTATTCCATCCACTCCCAGATCGCCGGCGCCCATTCGAACCCCGCGCCCTCGGCGCGCACGTGCCCAATGGCGGGGAACGGCAGGTGCGCGCCGCTGACGAGAACGCGATCAGCAGACGCCCGATCGAGCAGCGCCCGGCGGGTCTTGGCGGCTTCCACCGGGTCGGTGTCAAATGCGACGTGCCAATCCGGGTGCGGCAGGTTGATGGCGACGTGATGGGCGGCGTCGGTCACGTACAACAGTTGTGCATCGCCCGATGCGATGAGCAACGCGCTGTGGCCGGGCGTGTGACCCGGGGCGGCGACGACCTCAATACCTTCGACGATTTTCTTTTTGTTCTCGAACGGCTCGAGTTTGGGTTTCAACGTCGCGAAGGTTTTTGCGCCGACGGCGATCAGGTTCTTTTTCATCTCCGCCGGGGCGGTCGACCGGGAGAGGTCGACGTTCGGCGCAGTCCAG
Organism: Tepidisphaeraceae bacterium; assembly: GCA_046593135.1. GTDB lineage: Bacteria > Planctomycetota > Phycisphaerae > Tepidisphaerales > Tepidisphaeraceae > JBKJRK01. The sequence goes on from JBKJRK010000175.1 coordinate 595, forward strand.
AACGCGATTTCATCCTGATGGGCGAAATATCGCGCGTTGGGGAACACCGCTTTCCCGTTCGGATCGAGCAGCCCGCCGACGTGGTCGGGATGGGCGTGGGTGATGACGACGGCAGTCACGTCAGCCGGTTTCACGCCCGCGGCCGCCAGACGCGGCAGAAGCTTGCCGGTGGTCGGGCCGAACAGGTTGCCGCAGCCGGAGTCGATCAGGACGACTTCCTTGCCGGTACGGAGCACAAGCGTGTTGACGTGGCCCAGCACATGGTCGGGTGAAATGAACGCTTGCTTCAGGGCCTCGTCGAGTTGTTCCTTCGACGCGTTGGCCCCGAACAGCGGGAACGGCGGCGAAAACGGGAAGCCGCCGTCACTGACGAGGGCCGCGTCGATGTTCCCGATTTTGAACTTGTAGAAGCCGCCGCCTTGCGTGGCGGCCGTGGCGTCGCCGGAATCGGCGGGAGCGGCGTTCAATCGCGACGGCACGCCACTCGCCCCAAGAACCGCGGCCGCAGCGCCGGCCCCAAACAGTTTCAACGATTCACGACGATCGATTCGCATGTGAGCCTCAATGTGTGGACAGGTGGTTCCATAGGCGGATCAACCGTCCGCTTTACAGGATAGGCATGTTGCGATGCGGAGGGCGAATTCAGGCAACGGCGGTTTCGACGCCGAGGAAATGGAGGGCGTCGGGCTCGAGGCGGCGGATGATTTCGGGGTCGTTCTGGATGCGGGCTTGGCCGAGGATGCCGTGCATGTAAGCGAACACGCCCCGCGTCTGGCCGGCGACGTCGCCGGGCTTAACCAAACCGGCGGATTGAAGGTCGCGGATGGTGGATTCGAGATACGTCGAATAGTTCCCCATCAACTCCTGCACTTTGGCGCAAATAATTGGGTCGGAGTTGCTCGTCTCCGACCCGACGCTACAGAACGCGCAACCCGGCACGTGCCCGGTCTTGCGCTTAAATTCCGCCTGTCGTTCGTAGACGGCTTCAAAAAATCGTCGGAGGCGGTCGAGGGGAGGAAGGTCGGGCGAGAAGATCGAATCGAGATTGGTTTTGGCTTTCTGCCAATGAGCTTCGAAGGCGGCTACGACGAGGTCGGTTTTCGACGGGAAGAAATAATAGAAGCTCCCCTTCTTTACGCCGGCCTGCTCGCAGATGTTGTCGACGGTGACCGCGCCATAGCTGTGCCGCCAGATCAAATCGATCGTGGCGTCTAATAGCCGCTGCTTCGCGTCGCTGACTCGTCCCATGTTAAGGAATCGTATTTGACTGATTGGTCTAAAATCAAGCCGCCATCGTCAAAAACCGCCGTGGCTCGTCGCAGAGGGCACATTTGGCGGGAGATTGGCGATCGCTCAAGTTCACCTTACGAGTACCGACACCCCCGACCGCCGCTTGCGGTTTCGCAGACCGAACGGCGCGTTTCGGTCTGCGAAACCACAAGCGGCTAGACGGCTGGGCTGACGCACGACGAACTCTAAAGCAGTTTGCAATGTCAGGTAGCTGGCGCACAGGACGACGCTCGCCGAAAACGCGAACGCTTCAGAACTTCTCACTTCGCCATGAACCGAACCAGGAAGAACAGCGCCGCCGCGGCGGCGGCCATGCCGGTAATGATCCAGAGCGTGGCCTTGAGGGCTTCGAGCGGGACGCGGTGCATCAACCGTTCGCGCACGGACTTGTAGACGACTGATACGCCGAAGCACAGGGGCACGAGCAACCAGGGCCAATAGTCCCAGACGGGCAGCGGGCGAAGAAACGGGGTGTAGGCGGCGAGATGAACCGCCATGGGTGACGCTGTGAAAATCACGCCGCCTCCGGTACGCCGGCCGTGGCGGACGAGGACGGAACGGGGGTGAATCCGGCGTCGGAGCGGCCGGCGCGGGCGGCGGCATCGATGATGACCAGCAGGTTGAGCATCCCCGCCACTGCCGTATACAGCACACCGATTTCGTTGACCCGCGCGTGGGACAGCACGCCAGGAGCCGTCTCCGGGTCGCCCGCTTCCCGCGGGCGCGACGCCCACACGCTTCCCGCCCCTCCCGCCAGCGCGACCGGGCCGGTGAGCACCTGGCAGATCGACCACGGCTTGTTGCCGACGTCGGAGAGAAGCGCTTTCACGTCCGTGCCAATCCAGCGGTCCGAAGGCTGCGGCCGGCCGACGCGATGTTCTTGAACGCGGAACACAACCGTTTGCGTGCCGTTGGCAGACTGGGCCTGCTGTTCCTCAACAACGTACAGCCGGCCCCCGTTTTCGCCGTAGCCCGGCACCTGCATCGCGCGGACGCCGCCGATCAGCATTCCCGCGACAAAGAGACCGATGATGGTGATGCCGACGGCCAGCGCCCGGGTCCGCTGACCGATCAGCCAGTACCCCGCGCCGGGAATCAGCCAACCCGCCAGCGCCACGAGTGGCGGAGACGACATCGGCGCGGCGCGGTCGGCGGCGGTCTGGGGCATGTGGCGGGATACTGTATCCGCACCGCGCGGCCGGGCAAGGGGAGCGGTCACCCGACAAAACGTCCATATGCCCGTTATCGCTCAGGAATTTGGGTTTCCTGTTACGCCGTGACGTGTAGCGGAGCGCTTAGGACATCCCAAAGCGCTCCGCTGTGCGTCGCGGCGAAACAGTC
>JBKJRK010000225.1:0-3561 GCA_046593135.1 Tepidisphaeraceae bacterium
GGGGGACGCGGTGCTGTTCCTCCACGAACGGGAGACCGCCGCCGGCACGCGGGGTTTGGTGTGCGTCGAAGCCGATCGCGCCGCCCGCCGACTGCGGGTGATGTTCATCCACCCCGGTTCTTCAACGCTCGACCCGACGCCCCTTGCCGATCTCCAACTTCGCCCGGCGCCGCAGCAAGGGCTCGTCATTCTCCGCGACGGCGGCGACCCATTTGCGGCGAAGCTCCCGCCCGAGGGCGAGCCCGCCGCGCGGGCAGACCTTCGCTTCTTCGCCGGACGGTTTGATTCGAAGGACCCGACCCATTTCACTCTTCCCTACGAGCGCAACGGCCACGCCGGGGAACTGGACCTGTGGCTACAGGACGAAACCACAGTCCAGTTCATCGACCGCGTGTTCGCTCGACGCTGATCCGGCCGGCTGCCGCCATGTCGGGCCCTCAAGTTTCGGGGGCGCCGACCGGCGTCTCCGCCGGAGTGGTCGAGGGCAAAGCCGTTCCGGTGATTGCGGCGAGGACGCGGGCGACGTGGACGTGGCAGTTCTCGATGAAAACGGTGTACTTGTCCTGCGTGCCGCCGACCGCGGTGCCGATGACGTACAGGCCGGGCACGCTGCCCTGCATCGTTCGGTCGTCGAGCGCCGGCGCGCCGCAGCCGCCGTCCAACTCCAGACCGGCCTTCTTGAACAGCGTGTTATCCTGCTCGTAGCCGATCAGCGCGAGGACAAAGTCGGCGGGAAGATGTTTTTGGTGAGGTGCGTTTGCCGCCGGCGCGTCGAGCGTCGAGCGCAACGTGACGGAGTCTGGTCCGATCATCGTCGGCACGGTGTTGAAGTACGCGCGAACGCGGCCGGCGTCGAGCAGCGCGTTGATCTCGGGCAGCAGCCAATACTTGATTGATTTCTCGGGCAGCCGATCGCGGCGGTAGCTGATCGAAACATCGGCGCCGGCGTTGTGGCAGCGGAGCGCCGCCTCGACGGCGGAATTTTTGCCGCCGACGATCAGCAGTCGCTTCCGGAAATACGGGTGCGGGTCGGTGAAATAATGGCTGACATGGGGCAGGTCTTCGCCGGGAACGTTGAGCTTGCGCGGGTGGTCGGTTCCGCCGGTGGCGAGGATGAGTTTACTGCACTGATAAACGCAGATTCCGCCGGCGGTGCGGGTCGTGACACGAAAGCCCTCTCCGGCTAACGCCCCGATCTCGATCACCGGCTCATACGTATTAATCTTCAAATCAAATTGCTCGACGACCGTTCGGAGGTACGTGAGATACTCCTCGCGCGTGCATTTTCCACCGTCCGGCGTCTGCAAGGGCACGCCGGCAATGGCAATGCGCTCGTTGGAACTGAAAAAACGCGTCTGCGGTGCGAACCAGGAAATCGTATAGCCGACCTGCTTCGCATCGACGTGAACGTACCCAATGCCCTGCCGCTTCAAAGCGACAGCCATCTCCAGACCGATCGGTCCTGCACCGACGATCAAGACGTCTGTTTGAATTGCCGTCATCGTGGTGATGATGAGATCGCGCGGAGGCAAAAGTCAAAAGCGAGCCTACAGAAGTGGCGAGGCATGTGCCTCGCCACTTCTGACTCTCGGTTCTCACTTGTTAGGTGCTAATTAGCGGCCGTCTCGGTCGGCGTCGCCGGGGATCGCGCGTTCGACGCGGTGCCAGGCGTCGCGGGTTGCGCTCTTCGCCTTTTCCCAGCCGAGGCTGCTGCGACCTTTGGCACGGTCCCAGTCGCGACCGAGGTCGGATTCGACTTCGTCGAACTGGCGACCCTCATACTTCGACCGGGATTCCCAGCCGTAACGATAGGCGGGGGCGTACTCGTCGTAGGCCTTATCGACTTCGTAATAGGGTCGGTTCTTGAAGTTCTGTCGCCAGTAGGCGTCTTCTTCGGTTGGGTTGACACTTTCGGCGACTGCCTTGCCCGCCAAGCCCCCGCCGACTGCGCCGACGACCGCTCCGACCGCCGCGCCGATCGCCGTTCCTACGCCCGGAACGACCGACCCGATTGCCGCACCCGCCGCACCCGCCGCGGCGGCGCCAATGCCCGTCCCTACCGGGTGCGAACCCGGGGCGCCGGTAATTGGGTCGCGGTTCGCATCACGACCGTCTACATTCGTCTTACGATTCAAGTCGTTGTCTTTCATGAGAGACTCCTTCTGGGTTTTTACTTCGAATGACCCCGTCCACGGCGACGGGTCTTATGATGAACCTTTGGCAAATAGGGTGCCAAAGAGGATGCAAAAACCCATTTGTCAATGAAAGAGCCGGAAAAGAACCTTGTACGACCTGAACACAAAATGACAGGACGCCAGAGCGAGAAAAAGTTGGGGATGCCCTTGAGGTCGCTGCGTCAAAAATTCGCAGGCGAAGTGAACGGCATCAGTTCGACCGAGGCGCCCCGGTGCCAATGTCGCATGGCCAAGTCGCAGCTTTTGTGAGGTCGTATAGTTCGAGCTTCTATTTTGCCGTCAACGAGATGCAAACAATTATGAGATATGCCGCTGTAGCGTCAAAATTATTGCTTCTGCTCGGGCTGACGAATGCGATTCCCGCCGCGCCAGAGGCGCGTGCGGCAAAACCGGACGTCGCGGTCGTGGTGGATCCGGCGGCGGACGACTTGGAACAGTTGGCGGCGGCGGAGTTGGCGGGGTATCTCGATCGGCTCTACGGCATCCAGACGAGACCGGCATCCGAGCCGGCGACGACTGCTGAGGTTGTTCTGCTCGTCGGTAATCCGAATTCGAGCGACAGCATAAAGCGGGCGTTGGGCGACGAAGAGTGGCCGCGCGTTACCGAACAAGGGATTGTCATCCGGCCCACCCGCGTCGGCGGTAAGCCCGGCCTGATCGTCGGTGGCGGTACGCCGCGGGCAACACTCTGGGCGGTTCATGAACTGGCCGAACGCTGGGGCGTGCGGCATCTGCTGCACGGCGACGTGCTGCCCGAAGAGCCCGGCGAATTCGTCCTGCCGGACAAGCCGATCATTCTGGAACCGTCCCTCCCCATCCGCCAGTGGCGCGTCATGAATGCTCACGCCTGCGGCCCCGAATCGTGGGGGATGGCCGATTACCGACCCGTCGTCGATCAGCTCGCTAAGCTCAAATTCAACCGCATCTTCATTTACATCTGGCCCTGGCACCCCTTTGTTCATTTCCAGGCCGGCGGCATCGAGCGGAATTCCGCCGGGCTGTGGTTCGGCTATCACTACCCCGTTACCCCCGACATGCCCGGCCGGCGCCTGTTCGGCGACGCGAAAGAGTTCTGGAACCCAGACCTCCCGATCGGCGCCGGCTACCCTGCTCTTCGCCAAGCCGGCGAGAAACTCTTGCACGAGATGATGGCCCACGCCCGTCGGCGGGGGATGGAATGCGTGCTCGTCGCCAACTTGGGCGAGTTTCCCGCGGAGTTCGCGCCACTCCTGAAGAATCCGCAAACCGTCCATCAGATCGGCGTCGCCAGCACCATCGTCCCCGGCGCTGATACGCCTCCCGACGACCCCGCCTTCACCGAACTCGCCACGGCCGTCCTTCAGGCGACGGCCGGCACGTATCCGGA
>JBKJRK010000282.1:0-19454 GCA_046593135.1 Tepidisphaeraceae bacterium
CCCGTATGGGTGTGGTTCTCAGTATCACTCCAGAGACACGTACAAGGAGGCGCGGATTTTCCTAAGAGCCTACTACGCCAAGGCCGTAAACGACTACGTTCCTGCCGCCCCCGGGGGCGTCTCGGGGCCGTACAACGTTGCACCGTTCTTCTTAGACACGTCCGGAGGCAGCTATTCGACTATTATTTGGAAAACGTATTTCTGGGGAAACTACAACCACGAGACCGATACCGTTTCGTACCCGCTACTGTTTAACTACGAATTGCCGTTCGACACAGTATTCGCCTGGCGTTGGGTTAGCGACGGGGGAAATATTATTCATGGCAAAGCGAACGGCATATGGGGTTATCTCCCACGCAACACCGTTGGGAGTAAATTGATTTATGCCGATTGGACACAACAAAACCAACGCACGCGTTATGACTGGCAGGCCGGCGGCTGAACTGGCTTAGCAACGTTAAGCTCAGTAAGGGTGACATCCGTCTTACGGGGGGAATTATGGGGGACATCGCACCTTATCAAACCTCGAAGGTGTGATGTCCTGTGATGTCCCCCTTTCAGAAACCCTGCTGCTCTGAAAGAGGCGAAGCTGCCGAGCGCTTGGTTTTGACCCTCTGAATCGACGGCGTGCGAGCCTCAGGTTGTGCACCACGGCCTTGAACAGATGCTCACCCTTGCGGGCCCGCAACATGCGGGCCCGTAAGACGTCGTCAAGGCTCCGCTTCAGCATTTCACCGTCTTGCGTTTCTTGCCGATCGCGCCGCGTTGTTTCACCTTGTCGATGTACACCGCCGCGTCGGGGACTTTGCAGGCCGTGGGGCCCATGTCGACGGAAACCTGGCCGATCTTCTTCGCGACGGCGGTCGCTTCGTCGGTGAGCGACTCGACGTAAGAACCGACGGCGATGACGAAGCCGTTCATCGCGTAACGCACGTGATTCGGCTGGTCGTGAATGGTTTTGCCCGCCCGCCGCAGGAGTTGTTTGATCCCCTTCAAATCCAGTTCCGAATCGTCTTTCAGCGCGACCAGGCCGCTGAACGTGCACCAGCCGGCGGTGGCTACGTCTTCCTGTTTCGATTCGATCCATTCGAGTGCCACCTCGTGGCCGTGATTGCTGCCGGCGGCGACCCACGCCACGGTGGTGCCGCAATGGGTTATCGAGTGGGCGTTCTCGACCCAGCGCCGCAGGTCGGCCCGGGTCATCTTGAGATCGTCGGCGATCAAACCGGCAAGGTACATCGCGTCGTACACGCCGGTGTCGAACAGATCGAGCGCGAGCCGGTAGTCTTTCTTGACACGCTTCTGAATTATCTTGAGGTGCTCAATCTTGACGCCGTAGACCGGCTCCCGCACGCCGTGGTTCATCAGGATCTTCCTATACCCGGCGGTGCCCAGCGGTCTGATTTCGTCGAGAATGTCCCGGGCGCTGGGGCGGGCCGTGGCTGGCATGATGTCTCCCGAAAAGTGTGGGCGTGTTCCTGTACCGCTTAGCTTCTCTCTCTCATTCCAGGAATAAATCGAATGTGGCGGATGTTACCGTTCATGGCGGACTGTGTCAGCAATGGGCTGGGAGGGTTCCGCATACATTTCTGAAGGGTAGGCCGCTTACCGGCCGGATTGGAGAAGCTATGCGCAAGCATTCGTTCTGTACCGCAGTCGTTGCGGGAAGCGTTGCGGGGATGATTTTGCCGACCGGGTCTGCGAAGGCGGAGTCGGCATACGGTTTGACGACGACGAGCACGATTGTCAGCTTTGACACGGCCAATCCCGGGGTCGTCACCAACACCTCGCCCGCCATCACCGGCACGGCCGGCGGGGAATTGGTCATCGACATTGACGTCTACCCAGTGAACCAACTCCTGCACGGCATCGGCAGCACGACAGGGAACATTTACCGCATTGACCCGCTCACCGGCGTCGCCACGCTTGACGCGACGCCGCAATCCAGCGTCGGCACCCCCGAGACAATCGACTTCAACCCCGCCGCCGACCGCCTCCGCGTCTTTTCCGCGGGTGATGCCAATTTCCGTATCACGCCGAGCACGAATACCGTCGGGCCGACCGGTGCGAACTCCGGCCTGGTTTCCTCGGACGGCACGCTCGCCTACAGCGGCGGCACACCGAACCCCAACCTTCAGGCGGCCGCCTACACAAACAACTTTGACGGCACCGCCACGACGACGCTCTTCAGCATCGACGTGGACGCCAACACGCTGGTGATGCACAGCGGAGCGCCGCAATTCTCCACGCTCGCGACCGTCGGTCCACTCGGACTGGACATCGGAACGCTTGCCGGATTTGACATCTCGCCCACCGGTGCGAACTTCGTCACCGATGGTAACTCGCTCTATACCATCAACCTGGGTACGGGAACCCTGAGTTCAGCGGGAACGATCGGGGCCGTCGGAACCGTACAAAGTCTTGCCGTTGTGCCAGAACCGGCCACGGCAGGACTGTTCGCAATCGCCATCGCGGCTCTTGCGGTTCCCCGTCGACGCCATGTCGGCGCTTAATCACGCCCATTGGCTCAATCTCATCCCCGCGGGCCGGTCCGTCGCATGGACCGGCCCGCATTGATTGTCACGCCAGGGAAGTAACCAAGGAGCTGGTTCCTACACCAACCGATGCGCAGTCGGGTCGGCGGCTCCAACAGATGTGTCGTTTGCGAGCGACAGGACGCGCTCGACGACGGCCTGGTGCTCCGCACAACGGATGACGCTCCGACAACTCGCGTCAACGGGCGGCTTGGCGTAGCGGGCGGCGAGCGCGTCGATCCGACGGCCGGCTTGTTCCAGCCGCTCGGGCGGGACGTCGCCGCGTTCGGCCGCGTGGATAAGGGCGTCGATCACACGCTCGCGGAAGTCGGATTCCTCGCAGGGGCAGAACACGTCGACGCCGGCGTTTGCGCCGCGCGTGACGAGTTCGTCGGGAGAAAAATGGGCGGCGATCGCTTTCATTTCCAGGGCGTCAGAAAAGATGACGCCGTCGAAGCCCAGCTTTCTGCGGAGCAGGCCGTCGAGGACGTCTCGACTCATTGTTGCCGGAAATTTCGGGTCGATCGGCTCGAAAACGACGTGGGCCGTCATGATCGCGGCGACGCCGGCGCGGACGGCGGCCTCGAACGGGGGGAGTTCGACGCTCGAAAGGCGGTTCATCGAGTGCGGCAGGCGCGGGAGGTGGAGGTGGCTGTCCTGCGACGTGTCGCCGTGGCCGGGGAAATGTTTGCCGCACGCGGCGACGCCTTGCGACTGAAGGCCTTGAATCACTGCGCAACCAAGCCGGGCGACGACCGCCGGGTCGGGGCTGAAAGAGCGGTGGCCGATGACGGGGTTGGCGGGGTTGGTGTCGACGTCCAGCACGGGGGCGAAATCGACGTCGACATTGACGGCGCGCAGCTCGCGGCCAAGCACCTGGCCGATCTCATGCGCGAGGGTTTCCTGCCCCGCCTCGCCGAGCGTCCGCATCGACGGAATCGGGGTGAACCCGTCGCGCAGCCGCATGACGCGACCGCCTTCCTGGTCGATGCAGATCAGCAGCGGCCGCCCGGCGATCGATTTCAGCTCGGCGCAGAGTTCGGCAACTTGTTGGGCCGATTGGACGTTTCGCCCGAAGAGGATCACCCCCGCAACGCCGCGCTCGACGAGCCGGCCGATCGCCGGGGTAACGGTAGTGCCGGCAAATCCGACACAAAACATTTTCGTCGCCGCCCGCTCGATGTCGATCATCCGCGCAAGCTACCGCCGGGTGGACGCCCGGGCAATCGTCGCCGTCTTTCTCCAGGCATCAGGTTTATGCTCGATGAAACAGGGCAGAGTCTAAGGGTGAGATCTGAAATCTCAGATTTCAGAATTCATTCATGTTGATTCGTGACATTCGTGGCTGCTCCCCTCTTCCATCCGCGTTGAAAGTCCATGGATATGTCACTTTTAAGGATAGAGTTGCCTCGAATCCGCGAATGTGCTATTCGGCCACACGCTATGCACTCCATAACCCGTCGGCATCTCGTCGTGATAACTGTGTGCGCCCTCGTCTCCGCGCTATTGGCGGGTTGCGCGAGTGGGCCGGGAGTGCGCGACGCGCGGGAGATGCGTCCGCCGGAGCCGCGGCGGGAATTTCGGGCGATGTGGGTCGCAACGGTCAAGAACATCGACTGGCCCTCGAAGCCGGGGCTGAGCGTCGAGGATCAGAAGAAGGAGATGTTCGCTTTTCTGGACAAGGCTGCCGAGCTGCGGATGAACACCGTCATTTTGCAGGTTCGGACGGCTTGCGACGCGCTGTACCCGTCGAAGCTGGAGCCGTGGTCGGAATGGCTGACGGGCGCGTCGGGCAAAGCGCCCGAGCCGTTCTACGACCCGCTTGGAATGTGGGTTGAAGAAGCCCACCGCCGGGGGCTCCAACTGCACGCGTGGTTCAACCCGTTTCGCGCCGGCCTGCCCGGTCGCGGCGAGCAGTCGCCGGACCACATTTCAAAGACACGCCCCGAGCTTGTGAAAGAGTACGGCGGGTACCTCTGGCTGGACCCGGCTGAAAAGGCGGCGCAGAAGCAGACGCTCGACGTCATCCTCGACGTCGTCCGCCGGTATGACATCGACGGCGTCCACATCGACGACTACTTCTACCCCTATCCCGCCGGCGGGGCGGATTTTCCCGACGAACCGAGCTGGAAGCGCTACACCAACTCCGGCGGCAAGCTCTCCCGCGCCGACTGGCGCCGCGACAACATCAACCGCCAGATCCGCGACATCTACCAAAGCATCAAGAAGACGAAGAAGGCCGTGCAATTCGGCATCAGCCCCTTCGGCATCTGGAAGCCGGGTCACCCGGCTTCGGTCAAGGGATTCAACCAGTACGAGAGCCTGTACGCCGACGCGAAGCTATGGCTGAACGAAGGCTGGTGCGACTACTGGACGCCGCAGTTGTATTGGAAAATCGGCGCGCCCGATCAGCCGTTCGGCGACCTTTTGAAGTGGTGGATGAATGAGAACACGAAGGGCAGGAACGTCTGGCCGGGCCTGTTCCTCACGCGGATTGATAAGTCGGAAAAGAGTTGGATGCCGCAGGACATCGTTGACCAGATTGAAATGATCCGGTCGACGCCGGACGCGGGCGGGCACGTACACTTCAGCGCGGTCGGGCTGACGGAAAACCGGAAAAACGTTTCGGCCATTCTGGCCAAAGGCGTGTACGCCGAGCCGGCTCTGGTGCCGACCGCGCCGTGGCTCGACAACCGTCCTCCGGGTGCGCCGCGGTTCGCGGTGAAGAAAGGCGAAGGCAACGCGGCGGAGGTGTCGTGGAAACCGAGGGGCGGCGAAAAGCCGTGGCTGTGGGCGGTGTACGCCAAGCACGGCGCGGCGTGGAAGCTTCACGTGCAGCCGAGCGACAGTCGGAAGATAACGCTCGCACCCGACCCCGTGCTCGGGCCGGTGAGTGCCGTCAGCGTTCGCGCGGTGGACCGATCGGGCAATCAGAGTAGTGTCTTAAAAGCGAAGAGTCCCCCGAAATAGTCCGTTCTGGGCAATGTGAAACACTGAGCCCACGGAGACCCTAAATCAGAGCGCGGGATTGTGAAACGATCAAGGAGCCGCGACCGTCAGGGAGTGGTCGTGTTGCACCAAGATAACCGCTTCCTGACGGTCGCGGCTCTTTTCAGTCGTTTCCGAATCACGGTCATCTATTTAGAGAAAATAGATGGTTTTCCGTGTACTCCGTGAACTCCGTGAACTCCGTGTTGATTACTTCATTCTATTAGCGACGTCATTTGAGCTTCGCCTTCAAAATCTGATTCACCACGGCCGCGTCGACGTCCACGCCGTGTTGCTTGCGGAACGCGCCCATGGCCTGGCCGAATTGCTGAGCCGTGAACGGATTAGCGGCCAGGAAGGCGTCGACGAGTTTTTCGGTTTCTTCCCGCGACGCCTTCTTCGGGAGGTATTCCTCGACGACGGCGATCTCGCTTTGGAGCTTGGCCACCTCGTCGATCTTGCCGAGCTTCTGATACTCTTCCCGGCTCTTTTTCAACTTCTTCGCGTAGGCTTCGACGACCTGCTCGGCGGTCGGCTTGCGGGGGTCCAAGTCGATGTTTTTCACGTCGCTAAGCAACATCCGGATAACGCCCAAGCGGTCCTTCTGCCCGGCCTTGAGGGCGGTCTTCATGTCGTCGGTCAGGCGGGTTTGCAGTTCCATCGTTTACTCCTGGCGGAATTCGCGTATACTGTAAGCATCCTACTGTAGGCGGTAGCGTTTCGCACTGAACCCCCACTGGCCCGTTTCTGCTGCTAAACGAAACCGCTCGCGTCGTTCGGATACCCTGTACGTGCAGCGTCTGATTTCCTCGCCCCGCGCGAGCCGGCAACCGTGCCGACGCCGGGAGCAGTCCTCGCACCCCACATGCAAACTCGCAATCAACCCCCCGCGCAATCCAACGGCCTCGTCGAAGGGCTCCTTCAGTTCACCGACGAACGTCAGGACGGCCAGCTCCGCGACCCTGCCCATCCCCTGCGGCCGACCAAGGGCAATCTCGTCGTCCCGCGCCAGACGATCCGCGAGCTTCGCCTTCGCCCCGGCCTGCTCCTGCGCGGGCTGCCGCGCGGGCGGACGCTCGGCAAGATTGAAGCCATCGAAGGCCGGCCCGTTGACGACTGGATCGAGCGTGTCCCGCTTTACGAGCAAACCGCCCTCGACCCCGAGCCGGTGATGAAGCTCGAGCACAACCCGGCCGAGCTGACGACGCGTGCGATCGACATCCTCGCCCCCGTCGGCTTCGGCCAGCGCGGGTTGATCGTCGCCCCGCCGCGGACGGGCAAGACTATTTTGCTGCAGAACATCGCCCGAGGCATTCACGCAAATTACCCCGAGGTCGAGTTGGTCCTCCTGCTCGTCGACGAGCGGCCGGAGCAAGTCACCGACATGAAGCGCAACGTGCCGGGGACCGTTTACGCCAGCTCCAATGACAACACGATCGAAAAGCATCTGGACCTCGCCCAGCTTGTCATCGAGCGGTGCAAGCGCAAGGTCGAGTACGGCGCGAACATCGTCGTTCTGATGGATTCGCTTACCCGCGTCGGCCGGGCGTTTAACGCCGGCGGCGTGCAGGGCGGAAGGACGATGTCCGGCGGCTTGGACAACCGCGCGCTGGAAGTCCCCAAGCGCCTGTTCGGCGCCGCCCGCAAGCTCGAGCACGGCGGCAGCCTGACCATCCTGGCGACGTGTCTCATCGACACCGGCAGCCGGATGGACCAGGTGATCTTTGAAGAATTCAAAGGCACCGGCAACATGGAGCTGACGCTCGACCGGAACCTCTCCAACCAGCGGATCTTCCCCGCGCTCAACATCGCCGAATCCGGCACGCGCAAGGAAGAGAAACTGCTTGACGAGCGCCAGCTCGCCTGCGCCCGGCAGGTCCGCCGCCACCTGATGAACATGCCGCCCACCCAGGCGATGAAAACGCTGCTGGACGTGCTGTCGAAGCACAAAACCAACGAGGCGATGTTCAACTCGCTAAAGGTGTAGGCGGGCACGGCGATTTCATAATTGGGCGCTTTGATTTACTTCGTATCACGGGTTTTCAAAGTCCTCATACGGATCGGGATTAATCCGTTCGCGTCACGTCTCAATTTTCCAGCCGGCAGGGCCGCTTCAGCGGCCTGAACTCGCGCGAGAATTCATCACGATCCGTATCATTTGAAGGAAACTCCATTCATGCCGACGCGCATTGCGATTCTGCTTGTCTGTGTCCTGGCGCCGTTTTCCGGACTTCCGTCGCACGCCGCGGCGGAAGATGACGTTCGCTTTTACGGCCGGTGGGATCGTAGAAAGCCGGACCGGGCGGTCACGGTAAACGGCGGCAGCTACATCGTCGCGCGGTTTGACGGGAGGTCGGTCACGGCGCGGTTTGACATGTCGCGCAACCAGGCCCCCGTCCCGACGATCGCCTGGCGAATCGACGACGATATCGTGTGGCGCGAATCCGAAATCGCCGCGTCAGTTGAACTCGCAAAAGACCTCAAGCCAGGCCGGCACACCATTCTGCTCGTCGCCCGCGGCCTCGACGAGCACCAGCCCCGCTGGGCCGAGCCGCTGACGGCGAGCATCACGTTTCTCGGCTACGACCTCCCCGGCGGGAAGCTCGTCGAGCCGCCCGCCGATCCGAAGTTGAAAATCGAATTCCTCGGCGACAGCATCACCGAAGGCGTGCGCGTCCATTCGCCGGAGCGGGGCCGGGACACCTGGCCTTGGCAGACCGACGGCCTGCTGGCCTACCCGAGCCAGACGGCGTTGAAACTCGGCGCCCAGTGGCGACAAGTCGGGTTCGGCGCCGTCGGCGTGACCCGCGCCGGCAGCGGCGGCGTACCGCCGGCGCCGGATTCATTCGACTGGTTCTACGAAGGGTGCCCACGCGACGCGTGGCAAGCTGACGTCGTGGTCATCAACCACGGCACCAACGACCACGCCGCCCCGTCCGACACCTTCCGCCCCGCCTACGCGCGATACCTCGGCTTGATCCGCCAGGCGTACCCCGACGCCAAAATTTTGGCTTTGCGCCCGTTCTGCGGGTTTCACGCCGATGACATCAAAGCCGAGGTCGTCGCGCGTGCGCAAGCCGGCGACACCGGTGTGGTCTACGTCGATACAACCGGCTGGTTGGAACCCGCGGATTTCACCGACGGGGCGCATCCTAATGTCGGCGCCGGCCCCAAGGTCGCGGAAAAGCTCGCTGCAGCGATCCGCGAACACGTTCCGTCGGCTCGCAAGTAGCGATTTGGAATCGTTCAACAAGCAGTAAGGACCCGCGGGCTTCCGCCCGCGGCTATCACGTGCCCGCCCCGGAAATTTCCCACAGAAGCGTAGTGGTAGCCGCGGGCGGAAGCCCGCGGGGATGTCTTGCAACCGCGCCACATTTCCCGTTCAAATACGCCCGTAGTACCCCGATCCCCACCACTTATCCACTTGTCCACGGCCTTGCCCCCCAAGTTCCGTGGATAACTTGACCTGCGCAACACCGCGCCCCAGCCCGATCAAAAAACTGTGCTACGCTTAACCTGTGGTTAATCAAATTGTTAAAGAAGTCGCATGAGCGGACGACGCTACGCTTGGTAATTTCTGTGTTGCCCTCCACAAGATGTAGTGTATAAGGTTGTTCCTAGCCGATAAGCCATTTCGGGTGTCGCACCTGCGGGCAACGGGGGCGACACAAGCCGGTTGCGGCACCGAGGTTGCGTTTGCGGCGACAGGATGTGGGGCTGAACCACGTCGTGATGGAAGATTGGGGTTGGCACGTCGTCGTCAGGATGATGACGACACGGGATTTTGTACACCGTGGTCTCGGAACGTAGCGGCAGCGCAGGATGCGCTGATTTTCCCGCCGCTTCTGGCTGCCCCTTTGGCCGACGTTGTGCTGGCAGAATGAGTGGGACATGAGCATCCTTTGCGATACGCAAATCCGTGAACTGATCGGCATTGAGCCTTTCGCCGACAACGTCAAACGCCCCGGCCGAATCAGCTACGGCGTTTCGAGCTACGGCTACGACCTGCGCGTCGGGACGGTCTTCAAGATCTTCACGAACATCAACTCAGAGGTCGTGGACCCCAAGCAGTTCAGCGACCGCTCGTTCGTCACCATCGACACCGACGAAACCGGCAAGGACCACGTTCTGATCCCGCCGAACAGTTTTGCCCTGTGCGAAACGGTGGAGATCGTCAGCATGCCGCGCGAGTGCCTGGCCATCTGCGTTGGCAAGAGCACGTACGCGCGGTGCGGGATCATCGTGAACGTGACGCCGATCGAGCCGGAGTGGCGGGGAAAGATCACGCTGGAAATCAGCAACACCACCCCCCTGCCCGCCAAGATTTACGCCAACGAGGGGATCGCCCAACTCGTGTTCTTCCAAGCCGAGCGGGTCTGTGCGGTGAGCTACGCGGACAAAAACGGCAAGTATCAGGATCAGGTCGGGTTGACGCTTCCGAAGGTGGACTAAGTTTTCATCACGTCAGGCAGGGCTTTCGCCATGTGCGCAGCTCGGTTTGTCATTCGATCAGTCACGCCGAAACGGCTCGCGCCGGCGGTGGCGCCGGCGCGAGCCGAGGCATGTTTTCAAACCCGGCCGCAAAGGAATGCGGCCGACTGAGGGGTATGGACGCAGGACAGTGGGAAGAAAGAGGGTCGTCCCAGGACCTCACGGATCGCCGCCCGCCGCGGCGAAACCCTGAGCTCCTGAGACAACCCTGGATCGCGAATACGAAACGTTCAGCGCGGAAGGCACAGCCGGCCGCGCCGGGAGTTCTATCGTCCGTGGGGACGCGAGACGCCATGAAGCAGGTTCGATCGAAAATCATGTTCGCCGGGGGAATCTGCCTGCTGGCGGGTTTTGCTCAGATGCCAGGTTGCGCCAGTCTCCCGACCGACACCGGACTGCCGCGGGGCGCCGTGCTCGTCACGGAGACGCCGGACTTCAAAGCCGGCTTCACCGCGCCCGACGAGGGCACGATTTACATTTTCAACCGGGGTGACAAAAGCTATCTGCGCTACTCGGGACCGATCAAAAAGGGCGCGATTTTCACGATCGACCCGGAAGCCAACGCCGCGACGATCGACGGAAAACCGCTTGAGGTAACCGTCCCCGCCGGCGGGAATCATTACCAGGTTTATTTCCGTTCCGCGTCGGCGATCGACGGCGGAATGTAACACGAAACAGGGACGATCCGGGCACGAGGCCCGGGTGACAGCAAACGCAAACCAGGGCCATTTGCGAAGGGAAGTTCGAGATGAAAATCCAACGACGATTCACCAAGCCGGGGACGGACGTTTTCAGCAGCGCCACGTACGAGAAGCGCACGAGTCGGATCAGCAACCCCGACGGCAGCGTCGTGTTCGAGATGAACGACGCGGAGATTCCGAGCCAGTGGAGCCAGCTCGCCACCGACATCATGGTGAGCAAGTATTTCCGTAAGGCCGGCGTGCCGCAGACTGATCCCGCTACGTCCGAGCCGCTGCGGGCCGCCGACGGCCACGTCGTCACCGGCCCGGAGAAATCCGCCAAGCAGGTCATCAACCGCCTCGCCGGCTGCTGGCGGCATTGGGGCGAGACGCACGGCTACTTCGAAACCACCGAAGACGCCCAGGCGTTTTACGACGAGCTGTCGTACATGCTTTTGCACCAGATGTGCGCGCCGAACAGCCCGCAGTGGTTCAACACGGGCCTCAACTGGGCCTACGGCATCACCGGCCCCGCCCAGGGGCACTACTACTGCGACCCCAAGACCGGCGAGATGACCCAGGGGACGGACGCCTACACCCATCCCCAGCCCCACGCGTGCTTCATCCAAGCCGTCCGCGACGACCTCGTCGGCGACGGCGGCATCATGGACCTGTGGGTCCGCGAAGCCCGGCTCTTCAAATACGGCTCCGGCACCGGCTCGAATTTCTCCAAGCTGCGCGGCGAAAATGAACCCCTCTCCGGCGGCGGTAAGTCGTCGGGCTTGATGAGCTTCCTGAAGATCGGCGACCGCGCCGCGGGCGCGATCAAGTCCGGCGGCACAACCCGCCGGGCGGCGAAGATGGTCTGCCTCGATCTCGATCACCCGGACATCGAAAGCTTCGTCAACTGGAAAGTGCGCGAAGAGATTAAAGTCGCCGCCCTCGCCGAAGGCATCAAGCAATTGCCCAAGGACCAGCAGGAAATCGCCAAGCGGCTCAAGCTCAAGCTCGACTACGACTTTAACGGCGAGGCCTACTCCACCGTCAGCGGCCAGAACTCGAACAACTCCGTCCGCATCAACAATGACTTCTTCAAAGCCGTCGATGAAGACGGCGACTGGCACCTCACGCGCCGGACCGACGGCAAGATCGCCAAGACGCTCAAGGCCCGCGACCTCTGGGACCAGATCGCCTTCGCCGCGTGGCGCTGCGCCGACCCCGGCGTGCAATACAACGACACGATCAACCAGTGGCACACCTGCCCGGAATCCGGCCCGATCAACGCCTCCAACCCCTGCGTCACCGGCGACACGCGCGTCCTCACGCCCGGCGGAATCTGGCGGCGCATCGACCAGATGATCCACCTGCCGGCCCGCGTCGTGACCAACCTCTCCAAGCAGAGCGTTCACCCCACCGAAGGCGCATTCCCCACCGGAACCCAGGAAGTCTACGAACTTCGCACCGCCGGCGGGTACACACTCAAGCTCACCGCCGACCACAAAGTCTGGACGCGCGCCCGCGGTTGGGTGAAAGCCGAAGACCTCACGACCGCCGACGACGTCAAGCTCCCCGGCGAGCCGGCGTGCGTGCAGGAAGTCGGCGAGCCGCAGGACGCCCGGTTCTTCCACCTCGTCGGCCTGCTCCTCAGCGACACCAACGCGAGCCTGAGCTCTTTGCACCTCGATCGCTGCCTGGGCAATCACGCGCAGGTCGACGACTACGCCCGCTACGTCGCCGTGACCTGGGGCGACCGCCAGCCGTACGCCGACGACTACGTCAACCACGCCATGCTCGCCAACAGCAATCCGGGCGACGAAAATGGCGACACGCTCACCGCGACGCTTACCAACCGCCGGCTCCTCAGCCGGGCCAAGGCGTACATCCGCACCGACAACGCCCAGCGCCGCCTCACCGACGACGCCTTCACCTCCGGCCTCGCCGCGCAAAAGCACCTGCTCCGCGGCCTGTTCACCGCCGACGGCGTCGTCGCCCACAACACGCTCGAACTCCGCTCCGAAAGCCTCGGCCTGCTGGAAGACGTCCAGCTCATTCTCCTCGGCTTCGGCGTGCAGTCGCACCTGACCATAAACCACTCGGCCCTCGGCACTCAGTCCTCATTACTTTCGTCCCACGATCTTGGCCAGGACGGAGCCTCGGCCATCGGAGGCATGCCCGGACGACTTTCGGACCTTACTAATCCGACTGGCACGCGGGGAGGCAGCGGTCCTTCCTTCCGCGGCGGCGCAGAAGCACAACGCCACGGCTTGCGCATCGATCCGGGCAGTCTCCGTCTTTTTTCGCAGCACGTCGGCGTCCTGCCGGGCAAAAAGCTCGAACAGCTCGCCCACGCCGTCAGCTTTGCTGTAACCCCGCCCGACCAGGCGGCCAAGCTCCGCAGCCACTTTGCCGCCGGCAACTGGGATCGGGTAGCGACCGTGACGCACATCGGCCCGCGCCAGGTCTTCGACCTCACCGAGCCGGTCACCAGCTCGTTTATCGCCAACGGCATCACCGTCCACAACTGCTCCGAATACATGTTCCTCGACGACACGGCGTGCAACCTCGCGTCGCTGAACGTCCTCACGTTCTTCGACGCCGAGTCGCGCACCTTCGACGTCGAGGGCTACAAGCACGCCATCCGTCTCTGGACGATCGTGCTCGAAATCAGCGTGCTCATGGCCAGCTTCCCGTCCGAGGCCATCGCCCGCCTGAGCTTCAAGTTCCGCACGCTCGGCCTGGGCTACGCCAACCTCGGCGCCATGCTCATGCAGGCCGGCATCGCTTACGACAGCGAAAAGGGCCGGGCCATCTGCGGCGCGCTCACCTCGATCCTCACCGGCGAGAGCTACGCCGCCTCGGCCGAGATGGCGAAGGAGCTCGGCGCGTTCCCCGGGTTTGAAGAAAATTCCGAGTCGATGCTCCGCGTGATTCGCAACCACCGCCGGGCCGCGTATGACGTCGACCGCCAGGCCCAAGGCGCTCGCACGCTCGGCCGGTACGAAAAGCTTGACATCCATCCCGTCGGGATTGACGCCTCGGCGTTCACCGATTCCGACCCCATGGCGCCGCGCACGCTCATCCACGCCGCCCAGGAATGCTGGGACCGCGCCCTGGCGCTGGGCGCCAAGCACGGCTACCGCAACGCCCAAACGACCGTGATCGCCCCCACCGGCACCATCGGCCTCCTGATGGACTGTGACACCACCGGCGTCGAGCCCGACTTCGCACTCGTGAAGTTCAAAAAGCTCGCCGGCGGCGGGTACTTCAAGATCGCCAACCAGTCCCTCGCCCCCGCCCTCCGCAACCTCGGCTACGAGAACACGCAGGTCCACCAGATCCTGCAGTACGTCATGGGCACCCTCACGCTCCACGGCGCGCCGCACGTCTCCTACGACCGGCTCCGCGCGCTCGGCTTCACCGACGCCGAACTGGAGAAGATCGAGCAGTCGCTGCCCGGCACGTTCGAGATCAGTTTCGCGTTCAGCCCGTGGGTGCTCGGCGGCGAGGTGATGAACCGCCTCGGCGTAACCGAAGCCGAGTGGCAGTCGCCGAATTTCAACCTGCTCCGCAAGCTGGGGTTCAGCAAGAAGCAGATCGACGAAGCCAACGACGTCGTCTGCGGCCGCGGCACCGTCGAGGGCGCGCCGCACATGAAGGACGAACACCTGTCCGTCTTCGACTGCGCCAACAAGTGCGGCAAGACCGGCGTCCGGTTCATCCACGTCGACGGCCACATCAAGATGATGGCCGCGGCCCAGCCGTTCATCAGCGGGGCGATCTCCAAGACGATCAACCTTCCCAACGAGGCCACCGTCGACGATATCAAAGGCTCCTACGAGCTCAGTTGGAAGCTCGGCCTCAAGGCAAACGCGCTGTATCGCGACGGCTCCAAGCTCTCCCAGCCGCTGAACGTGAAGTCCGACGAAGACCTCGACCGAACGACGGACGAAGAAGACGCGGACGCCGTCGAAGCCGCCCGCGAAGAAGTCGCCGCCGACGTCGCCCTCGCGGCTTCAATGGCGTCGTCCGATCTGCAATCTCAAATTTCAAACTTGACCTCTGACAACCTCGCACCCGCCCACGTCCACACGATCGAAAAGATCGTCGAGCGGATCGTCGAGCGTCCGTTGCGTCGCCGCCTCCCCGACACGCGTCGCGCCCTGACCCACAAGTTCGACGTCGCCGGCCACGAAGGCTACATCACCGCCGGCCTCTACGAAGACGGCCAGCCGGGCGAAGTCTTCATCCGCATCGCCAAGGAAGGCTCCACCATCGGCGGCCTGATGGACACCATCGCCACGCTCGTGTCGGTCTCCCTCCAGTACGGCGTGCCCGTCGAGTCGCTCGTCCGCAAGTTCGAACACGTCCGCTTCGAACCCAGCGGCATGACCCGCAACTCCGACATCCCCATGGCCAAGAGCCTGGTGGACTACATTTTCCGCTACCTCGCCATGGAGTTCGTCCCCGGCTACCGCGCCGCCAACGCCCCCCAACGCGCAAAAAAAACAGTTGCCAGTGGCCAGTTGCCAGTGGCCAGTGCGGCCGCGACTGAGGACGTGTCTGCACCGACCACCGGCCACTCCGAACGCAAAGGCAACGGCCACGGCCCCCGCCTCGACCCCGACACCGCCCAGCCGTTCGACTACACCGGCACCGCCCCGTCGAGCACCCCGGTCCCCAACCAAGACTCCGGCTCCCTCAGCACCGAAGGCCACGCCAATCTGCGACTCGCCATCGTCGCCGACCCCCTCAGCCAACAGGGGAGCAACATGCAGGCGGATGCCCCCGCCTGCGACGTGTGCGGCAGCATCACGGTGCGGAGCGGGACGTGCTACAAGTGCTTGAATTGCGGGAATTCGATGGGGTGCAGCTAAGAAATTAAATTGGCAACCCGCGGCCGGGCGTCCGAACAGGACGCCCGCCCGTTTGCGTTCTGCTAAGATGATGAGGACAAACGGTGAAGTACCGTGACCTGATTCAACAGATCGAAGCCGCCGGCTGACGCTTCCACCGGATGGGCAAAGGCGATCACATGGTTTATCGCCACACAACGCGAGCGGGATCTATCGTTATCGCAGGCGGCGGAAAATTGAACCGCGACGTGCCGAACGGCACCCTGAACGCAATCCTCCGGCAAGCCGGCCTGAATGAGGATGTCCATGAAATACGTTTACGTCATCGAAAAGGCATCCGACGGAAGCTTTTCCGCTTACGTCCCCGACCTCCCCGGCTGCACGACGTCCGGAGATTCAATGGCCGAGGTGAAGGCGAACATCAAGGACGCCGTAACAACGTATATCGACTCTCTACGCGAACACAACGAGCCTGTGTCTTCGCCAAGCTCCCAGGTTGACGTGGTAGAGGCGCATAGCGAGCGTAATGGTTTTCGGATGAAATCCGACCCACTATCAACCAATTCTTGACGACATGCTTGCAATTGATGCGGCAATTGCACAATCGCATCTCCGAGCCGCTCTCAAACTCTTCCACTGTTTTCTCGATCAGATGGGCTATTTATCCATGCCTGAGAACGTTTTTGTGAACGAGCAAAAGCATTAAGTTGCGTTCTACTAAAGGTATTATCCTGACGAAGCCAATGAACCGAAGATTTCTGCTATGGGCGAGCGTGGGCGTGCTGTTCACATTTCTGGCCGTGCTTCTCCCAAAATTTTCCAAACAATTGTCGGCGGGGCAAGAGTTGGTGATCGCTTTCGGGCTGGCGGCGATTCTCATCGCGGCCGGAATGTTACGGGCAACAGGACGCTTCCCGTCACGGGGCGAGCTTGCGGAGCGTCGTCGCCAGAAAGGCCAATGTGCGCACTGCGGCTATGACCTGCGGGGCAGCCCGGAGCGGTGCCCGGAATGCGGGACGTCAAGGATCGAGTAACCGGGGAATTGTTCCACGGTAGTGTCCTAAGGACACTACCTGTTCCACCAAATCCGTCCGCCGCGGGCGCTTTGTTTGACGCCGTGGCGTAAGATAGGGTGTCGCAACCTCCTGAGGGCCGGCGTTGTGCCGCCGGCCGGTCACCCTGGCGAAACCAAGCAGAAGACCGCAGGCACGCGGCCACGGACGGACGCATCGCGGGCCGGCGGGAATCGGTGTCACACGCCAACCGGCGCGGGGCAACGAATCGCGGCGGACAAACTGGAGCGGAAATCATGGCGGCAGAACAGACATTCGCACCGGCACAAACCAAGCCAGTGGAACCGGCCGGGGACTTGCTGGCGGAGATCGCCGCCACGGTGGACAGAGAGCCCGGCGACCGCGTGCGCGTAACGTGGGTCGGGGGCAGTAACTACCGCGTCAACTGGTGGGCGCCCGGCAGCCCCGCCGAGTACGACAACCCGGGGATGTACGGCTTGGTCGTCACCACGCACCTCGTCCGCAAGAGTCGGTTCGTCAGCGTGACGAAGGTCGGCGACCGACTGGTCATACGCGACCATCCCCGCACCGCCGACGCGGCTCGATAGAGAGCGAGTTGCTTGGCGCATACCTGTGCCGGGCACATACAACCCTGTAATTCTAGGGCTCATTTTTGGCCTGCCAAAGCCGCGGGATGGCTATCCCGCGGTTTTAGTCGCGAGCATTTTGACGCTTCCTTCAAAAAAAGATTGAGGAAAGTCACGGACGTTATAGGTGAACGCCGCAAGCACGGGTTGGAAAATCCGTGTCACGCTCGAGCGTTTTCGTGACACGGATTTCCCAACCCGTGCGAAGAAAAAACGTGCGGCTGAGCGAGATTTCCGCCTCGAAAATAGCCTTTCATACGGATTCCCGTTGATTCGTCGATCGTGACCTGCCGCCCTGCAGTCGGCCGCGAACCGGGGAGATTTGGGCGCGGGAATTAGATGGAATCCGTGCCAACCGCGGAGCTACGCCAACAGGGTTTGAACCTCCGCGAGGGCGGATCGAACGTCGAGGTCGTCCATCGGCTCCCGGCGAATCGTTCGCACGTGCGGGCCGAGGGGTTTCCAGCGGGCGGGGTCGGTAGGGCCGAAGAGGCTGAGCGTCGGCACGCCGAGGATGCCGGCGAGGTGGCCGGGGCCGCTGTCGTTGCCGATGAACACGCGGGCCGGCTGGAGCTCGGCCAGGAGTTCCAGGTAGGTCGCCGGGCGGGCGAGGGAGCCGACCGCCGAGAGCCGGGCGAGGACGTCGGGCGTCCACCGCTCCTGCTCAACTTCGCCGATCAGGATTCGCACGTCGTGCCCCTGCCCGCTCAAAATCCCGGCGAGCTCGAGGTATCGCTCAACCGGCCAGTTCTTGAGCGGCGAGCCGCTGCCGGGATGAATCACGGTTCGCGTCGGGGGATTGGGGCGCTGGACGGAGACGCCGCGGGTGTGGTCGGATCGGAGCATCTGTTCGGCGGCCGCGTGGGCGGCGGGCCAGGGCAGGAGCTGTTCGAGCTGATACTCCGTCGCGTGCCCCTTCCATTCGTCCGGCGGCGTCGGGTTGATCACCAACACGTTCGCTTCCGGCGCGAGGCGTCGCACGTTGTCCGCCCACGCCTTGCTCGATCCCGACAGGAAACCCACTACCATCTGCGCACCCGCCAGCAGCTTCGCCGAAACCTCCGGCAGCGCCGGCTGCGAGCCCGCTGGGCCGAACAAACCGTTCCACCCCGCCTCGGCGTCGGCCCATTCGACGCGCAGGACCTTGTCGGCCAGCTTCCCTTTCTCGCTGTGCGTGACGTAAAACAGGCGGCTCTGCGCGTACACCCGCGCCAGCCCGAGCGCGACCGGCCACGTGACGACGAAGTCGCCGAGTGCGCCTTGATGGAAAAGAAGAATATTCCGACGCAACGCCATGCCGGGCGCGATTATCACCGGGCGCGGGCGTAAGTCACGGAGAGGAGCCGGGAGTCAGGGGTCGGGGGTCGGGGATCAGTCAAGCGGCGCCTCCTTCTGATTTTCTGATTCCCGACCCCTGACTCCTTACCCCTGCTCCCGACCCCTTATAATGACTCTCCATGAGTTGGATTAAACGCTGCATCAAGGAGCCGTTTCCCGGGCTGTCGCACTTCGCCGGTGCGGTGCTTTCGGTGGCGGGGCTGGTCATCTTGTTGTCGCGTGCACAGGGGCGCATGTGGCACGTCGTCGGCTTCGCCGTCTACGGCACGAGCTTGGTTCTGGTATTTCTGGCGAGCGGGTTTGCCCATTCGATACATTGCTCGCCCAAAATCGACGAGCACCTTACCCGGCTCGACTACTCCGCGATTTTCCTCCTCATCGCCGGGACGTATACGCCGATCTGCCTCGTGCCGCTCCGGGGGCCGGCGGGGTGGGCGCTGCTGGCGGGCATCTGGACGTTGGCGGCCGTCGGGATATTCACAGTCTGGGTGCAACGCTCGCGCAGGACGTGGGCGCGGACCCTCATCTACATCTCGATGGGCTGGCTCGTCATCCTCGCGGCCGGCGAAGTTTTCCGCACGTTCACCCCGGCGGCGTTAGCCTGGCTGATCGCCGGGGGTGTGGTCTATTCCGCCGGCGCGATCGTCTTCATCACCGACCGCCCCGCCCTCTGGCCCGGCCGGTTCGTCGCCCACGACCTGTGGCACGTAATGGTGCTGCTCGCGAGTACGTGCCATTTCATGGTCATGGTAGACTTCGTTGCCGGCCATGCGTGACCCCGAAGCATTGGCTTCCAGCCTCTGGCCCAGTAAGACAAACGCGAAGCACGGCCTAAAAGCCGGCGAACGCTTGCTTTGCTCTGCTTGTCCCCCGGCGGGCCGCCCGGTACGATGCCCCGCTTCAATTTACC
>JBKJRK010000309.1:0-4333 GCA_046593135.1 Tepidisphaeraceae bacterium
ATTATCAGGTTCTCCGCAGTCGTCGCAGGAATAGCCGTCGTACGTCAGCCCCGCCGCCCGGCCACTCGCGTTTTCGCGAACTGGAAGGCGCACAGCGGTGTGCAAAACCGCAAGCGGCGGTCGGCGGTGTCGCTATGCATGAGGTGAACTTGCTCTAACCTCGCATTTTCTCCGCGGCCGTGCGGATGTGGTTCAGCATGTCTTCCCAGCCTTTGCTCACGTCTTGCTGAAGTTCCGGTGGGATCAGGCCCATTGCCTGGTGGGTGAGTTTCAGCAGGGTGCCGCCGGGCTGTTCGGTGAGGCGGTACTGGATGTGGGAGGCCACCGGGAAGGACATCATCATCGGGCCGACGATTTCCACCAGTTTCGGCGGTTTGATCACCTGGACATGACCCCACAGGTGGCCGGTGTTGTTGCCCAGGTCGCGGAACCAGCGCCCGCCGGGCCAGGGTTCCAGCTTCATGTTCATTTCCTTCATGGGGCCGTGGGGTTCCAGCACGGTTTGAAAGACCACGTCCGCCGAGGCGGCAATGAGCACCTCTTTGACGACGTGCAGCGTTTTGACGGGGGATTTGATTTCTTCGGCGACCATGACGTTGCTCCTTTGAATGAGGCTATTGGTTTGATGCGGCGCGATCGTGCGCGGCACGTTGTTTGGCTTTTTGTTCGGCGGCTTCCTTGATGCCGGCGAGTTGGTCGGTCCAGAAGCGCTCGAAATTTTGAATCCAGTCGTGCACGGGTTTGAGCTCCTGCGGGTTCAGCCGATACACCCGGCGTTTTCCGGCCTTGTGAACGGCAACCACGCCCACTTTCCGCAGCACACCCAGGTGCTTGGATACAGCCGGCTGGGGAAGACCGAGCTTAAACACCAGCTCCGTCACATCGCGCTCCGCCCCCAGGGCGAGCAAATCCACAATCTCCCGCCGGCGGGGTTCGGCGATGGCGTTGAACACATCGGAGGTTGTTGCCGCCCGAGCCATGGGATAAATATATTCCTATATGGGAATATGTCAAGTGTAAAATAGCCGGCTTCGAAATCATCCCGAGTTTCGGAGGGAAGTCGTTCAGCCTGCCGTCTTCGGGCGTTCATCGCACAGTGATTGCAGCAGCGCTTCCCGATTCCCTTTCCACACCTGGTCGGCGGTCAGGCTGCGTGGGGAGTTCGAGGGTGATGACGGGAGATCTTGAGGTCATTGCCCGCCCAACTGCCGAAGCTGCCGAGGGTGGGGGTAGCCGTTGTGAGCCGGGCGGTAGTGGGTCAGTTTCAGGAAACCTGTGGGGCATTTCTGCCTGCCTCGGCTCAATGTACTCATGAGTCGAGATTTTGCCGGATTACCGGCATCCAAGGCAGACAAGAATGTCTGCCCCACTAAATTGACCCACTACCCAGCGGCGGCATTTCTTGACACTGTTCCCGGCCTTGTCTTATGCTCACAACCCGATGATTCTCCGGCGATTGCCGCGATGATTCTTTGTCGCGCGCGAGGTGGATGACCTCGACGCCTGGGAGTGAATGGGAGTTCGAGCCGAGCGAGCTTTCCGTCCGACGTCCTGCCCCTTGCCACCCTTGGAGGCCAGCACCATGATCCGCCTGCCTCGTTTGTACCCCGCCGTTGTTTTTGCCTGCTCAATCATTGTCCCGACGCTTTATCCGGTGAGCCTGGCGTTAGCGCAAGACGCCCCCGCGGAAGCGGCGCCCGCCGATGCCGCGCCGGCCGACACTGCTACACCAGCCGACCCCGCTGCTCCCGCTGACACGGCCGCGCCCGCCGATGAAACTGCGCCGGCTGACACGGCCGCGCCCGATGACGCTGCGCCGGCTGACACCACCGCACCTGCCGACGGCGCACCGGGCGACGCCACAACAGCCCCCGCGGCTCCTCCCGCCGAAGACGTTACTCCCGCCGACGCGCCGCTGGTTGACGTCGTCGAGGCGCTGCTCCACTACGGCACGCTCGCCCGCTATGACGTGGCGGCCATTCAAGGCCAGAAGATCCTCGACGCCGGCGCCAAGCCGCAGGAGGTCCTCGCGGCTTTCGAGACGGTCATGAATCGCCGGATGCGCGACCGCAAGACCGGGCCTTCGCTGGAAAACATGCTCGACACCTGGATGAGCATCGAGCAGACGAAGGAAGTCAGCGCCAAGCTGCGCGACGTGCTCAACGAAGCCCGCGTCGCCCGCATGGCCGATCCAAAGTTCATCGACCAGGCGATTCGGGACCTGGTAACCAACGAGCGGTCGTACGCCCGCGCCGTCGCGCTGCTGAAGCAGGCCGGCGAGTTGGCCGTTCCGCAGATGGTCGAATACCTGCGCGACCCGCGCCGGCCGGAGTATCACGCCCGCATCCAGCGTGCCCTGGCCGACATGGGCCGGGTGACGCTCAATCCGCTGGTCGCCTCGCTCGAGCTCAAGGACGCCGACGCGCTAGTGATGATTGTCGGCGTGCTGGCCGACCTCGGGTTCGAGTCGACGGTGCCGTACCTCGTTGACCTGCGCGATCGTGCCGACACGAACCCCGCCGTCAAGGAAGCCGCCCAGGCCGCCCTGCGGAACCTTGGGGCCGGCTCGTCCGGTCAAAGTGCCAAGGCCGGCGACCTGTACTTCGACTTGGCGCAGAAGTTT
This sequence comes from Tepidisphaeraceae bacterium, assembly GCA_046593135.1. Classification (GTDB taxonomy): domain Bacteria; phylum Planctomycetota; class Phycisphaerae; order Tepidisphaerales; family Tepidisphaeraceae; genus JBKJRK01. The sequence continues at coordinate 2,624 of JBKJRK010000309.1, forward strand.
TACTACGAAACCACGACGATTCTGGCCGACAAGCACTACCCCAGCGCTTTCGTCTGGCTGGTCGGCAGCCGCGGCCTGACGCGTAAGGATGTGCCGCACGGCATCTTCAACGAAGTCATGGCCATGCGGACTGCCCGCCGGGCCATTCAACTGGGCGCGCGGGACGACGCCCAGAGCCTGTGGCTCGCCGCCAACTACAAGCGTGAGTCGCAACTCGCGCAGGATGCCAAGGACCCGACGGCGCCGCCCGATTCGGCACATTTTTACGGCGTCGATTCCGGCACGCAGCGGCTGAACGCCGTCCTCGCGCGGTCGGTCCGCGACCGCGATTCGGCGGTTTCGCTCCGGGCGATCAAGAGCTTGCAGGAAATCGTCGGCCGGTCCAACCTGTTCGCCGGCGACGCGGGCCAGCCGCTGATCGACGGGATGCGTTCGCCGGACCGGCTCGTGCGGTTCGAGTCGGCGTTCGCGATCGCCGCGGCCCTTCCCGAAGCCGAGTTCCCCGGCCGCGAGCGGGTTGTGCCGTTGCTGGCCGAGGCCGTTTCGCAAACCGGCACGGCCAACGTGCTGGTGGTCGCCGGCACGGACGAAACCCGCACCCGGGTGACGGGCGAGTTGAAGAATTTCGGCATCGCCAGCGCCACCGGCGGCGACGCCGCGATTGCCGAAGCCGCCGCCTTGCCGTCGGTCGACGCGATCGTCGTTACCAAAGACGTGAGCGACGAAGACGTCGCCCGCCTGCTGCGACTCGCTTCTGAAAGCCCGCGGCTCGACCGTGCGGCGAAGGTCATCGTTCGTGGCGCCCGCGGCTCGGCGCTGGAGCGTGCCAACGTCCGACGGAAGGACGTCGCCTTCACCGAAGCCGAAACCGCCGACGCGCTCACGAAGCTGATCGACGCCGCCCGCAACAGGACCGGCGGCGCCCCGCTCGACCAGGCGGTGGCGACAGAGTACGCACTCCGCGCCACCCGGCTTTTGAACGCGATCGCCAAGGCGAAGGGCGCTACGGTGCTGGACACGAAGTCGGCCGAGCAGGTGCTGCTCAACGCCGCCGCCGACCCGCGGCCCGAAGTGGCCAAGGAAGTGGCCGGCGTGCTGGCGTGGGTCAATTCCAAGCCGGTGCAGTCGGCGTTGTTGAATGTCGCCGCCGATGAGAAAACGCCTCCGGACGTGAAGATTGCCCTGTTCAAAGGCTTGGCCGGCAACGCGAAGAATTTCGGCAACCAGTTGGCCGAGGCCCAGTTTGCTTCGGTGCAGACGACGGTGCAGAAAGGCGACGCCCCCGAGCTTCGCAACGCGGCCGCCGAAGCCGCCGGGGCACTTAACCTGCCCGGGGAGCAAGCGAAGCGACTCATTTTGGACTGGAAGGTCGAAGCGGCACCGGCTCCCGCGCAGCAGGCGGCACAGTAATACGAATCGGGTTTGGTTCGTGCGCGTTGCGCCGGGTGAGAAACAACTCCGTGAGGTCGCGGCTCGCGTGGCGCAACGCGTGAGATTCAAGCCGGTTTTGTATTCCTCGACTTTTGCACTTTGCCGGCAATCATGCCGCGCGAGCAAGGCATTCCGCCAGGAGTCCGCGGAGCGGCAGCGGCCATTTTTTCCGAACCCCGCCTCGACACCGGGCTCGGATAATTGTTTCCTCCCAGGTCAGTCGGCGGGCCGTGGCGATGCGTCGGCGCGACCAGCGGGCGATCGAAATTACCACCTGGT
>JBKJRK010000244.1:0-10371 GCA_046593135.1 Tepidisphaeraceae bacterium
GAAGCTTTTTCATCCCCCGGCTCAGCAGTCCGCGCAGCGATCCGTTTGTCAGGCCAAGTTGCCGGCCAATCGTTTCGTAGTCGGCGCCGGCGATGTAGCGGAGCGTGATCGGCACGCTGTACTCGTCCGGGAGCTGTCGGAGCACGCCGAGCATCCGTTCGTGCTCTTCACGCCGCTCCGCGGACTGCGGCGGCGTCGGGGCGGGGTCGGGCACGCCGTCGGCGGCATTGGACGCATCGGAGGCACGCGGCCCCGCGCGCTTCTTGCGCGAGTCGCGCCGGCGGGCGTCGGCGGCAACGGTCCGGGCGACGGTCAGCAGCCAGGTGCGGAACCCCGCCGGCTCCTTGACCTGGCCGATCCGTCGCCACGCGACGAGGAATGTTTCCTGAACAATATCTTCGCTGCGGTGGCGGTCAGCCGTAGTGAGATACGTCCGAGCGTATACAAGCCGGGCCGTCCGCCGGACGAGTTGCTCGAAGGCGGCGCGGTCTCCCCCTTGACTGCGCCGGACCAGCAATTCGTCCAGATCGTTTTCATTCACGCCAACGCTCCCGAGTTCTGTAAGAGATAACGCCCGTTGGACGCCGCCGGCGCGCGAAGGTTTTTTAACGGGCAAGAATTGCTCATTCTTGCAGACGTAAGCAGCCTCACGCTGATGACGGTCCTGTAAGAATCCATCCCAACCTTTCCGTTATTCCTTTCGCGCCGTGGCGACTCTATTTTCGATGTCCGAAGCGGGAAATTATCGGACACACCATTGCGGTATGGCGGGTGTAAGTAGTGAAAGCACCATATATTTAAGCCCGCGCATCGTGAACTGTGTAGGAAAGGTGGGCAATTGACATTTCGGGAATAAACGAGGGCGAGCGTTGTTTCCATTGGACGCACCCTTAAAAGCGCGGCTAAGCTGAAGATGTCTGAGCGAGCCAGTACATCGGTTCCACTCAGACCAGTGGTTCGGTCAAGGGGGCCTTCTCCGAGGCACGTTAAAATCGTCAGCGGACCGTACGACGGTCCAATGTCTGCCTCGTGAGCGGCGGAGGAGTTGTTTGAACGTGTTTGTAAAAGCTGTGAAGTCGGTCAAGAAGAACGGTTCGTCTGTCCGCCCCGGCGCCCGCCGGCGGCTCGGGCCTGCGGTGCGCTCCGTCATGGAGCATCTGGAAAGCCGCCAGCTCATGTCGGCCGACCCGTTTGCGAATGAGAACGACGTCCAAGGCGTGCCGTTCGTCCTCGAATTCGACGGATCGTCCACCGGCGGGCTCCACGACACGGACGGCGAGCATTTCGGCTTTACCCGCCTTCAGGTAAACAAAAACGGCAGAACCGCCAGCTATGTGCAAGCCAATCTGGACCAGGTTTCGGGCCTGCTGAAAATCACCACCACCGGCAACGCCACGGCCGGCTCGAATTTCAACGGCGACAACACCCTCACCAACGCCGTCGAAACGACGTTCAACGGCAGCACCAGCGGGTTCCAGATCACGACGCGCCTCATCGGGCCGATGTCGTACATCAACGAGCCCAGCGAGCAGGCCGGGGTCAGCTTCGGCCCGGGCCAGGACAACTACATCAAGATCGTCGCGGTTTCTCGCCCGGAGGGCACCCGGCTCCAATTCGTCGACGAGCAGCTCGTCAGCGGCAGCTACAACCACGTCCTGGACGCCACGCGCGACATCGGCAGCTTCGCGAGCGTGACCACGCTCGACCTCCGCCTCGTCGGCGACGCCGCCACGGGCAAGGTGACGGCGTTCTACGCGATCAACGGCGGCGCGTTCCAGAAGTTCACGCAGGAGATCACGCTCACCGGCACGCGCAAAGCCGCCTTCTTCTCCACCGCCGCCAGGGCCGGCCTCATCGCCGCCCACAAGAACAACAGCGGCGCGATCACCGCCAGCTTCGACCGCTTTGAGATCCAGCCCGGCACCCCGGTGAGCGGCCGGCCGACCGTCGCGTCGGTCAACCCGGCGAATACCGCCGTCAACGTCCAGCGCGACCAGTTCATCAGCGCGCAGCTCAACCTGACCGGCGGCGGAATCGCCTCCGACTCGCTGACCAACGCCTCCGTCCGCCTGTACCGCACCAGCGACCGTCAGACGGTCGCGGCCAACGTCGGCACCAGCGGCGCCGGTGACGTCATCATCCTCACGCCCTCGGTGTTGCTCGAAAAAAACACCAGCTACACATTTGAAGTGACCGACGGCCTGCTCGACGTCGCGGGCAACGCGTTCGTCCCGTTCAGCTCGACCTTCACCACCGGCACCACCGGGGGCGAAATCGACCCGTCGTTCTCGTTTGAAAAAATCGCACTGAACACCGCGACCGGCGAAGAGTTCACCGCGTTAAAGGTCGGCCCCGACCACCGGCTGTACGCCGGCACGGTCGACGGGCGCATCTTCCGCTTCGCCATCAACGCCAACGGCACGCTCGGCGCGCCGCAGGTGCTCAACGTCATCCAGACCGCCAACGGCGGCAACAAACGGCTGCTCACTGGCATCACGTTCGACCCGGCCTCCACGGCCGGCAATCCGATCCTCTGGGCGACCCACGGCCAATACCGCTTCGGCCAGCAGCCCAACGGCAGCCTTGACGAGCAAAAGTACGCCGACGACTGGACCGGCAAAATCTCCAAGATCACCAACCTCGGCGGCAACAACACCGGCACGCTCGCCGATATCGTCGTCAGCCTTCCGCGCTCGGTCCGCGACCACCTGACAAACCAGCCCAGCTTCGGTCCCGACGGCGCACTTTACATCCCCCAGGGCAGCAATTCGGCCGGCGGCGCGCCCGACGTAGGCTGGGGCAACCGCCCCGAGCGCCTGCTGAGCGGCGCGATCCTGCGCCTCGACCCCAGCGGGTTCAACACCACGACTGACGTGAAGACCGGCGACGGCGGCACCTACAACCCCTTCGCCGCCGGCGCGAAGGTGACAATCTACGCCTCGGGTGTCCGTAACGCCTACGACCTGGTCTGGACGAGCGACGGCTTCCTCTACGCCCCCACCAACGGCACCGCCGCCGGCGCCAACACGCCCGCGGGCGGCGGCGCACCGGCGCTGACGAACATCGGCGCCCAGCACGATTTCCTCTTCAAAATCGTCCAAGGCGGCTACTACGGTCACCCCAACCCGCTGCGCGGCGAGTACGTCCTCGGCGGCGGCTTTACGCCGGACAACGGAGTCGGACCCAACGAAGTCCCCGAATACGGCGTCACCACGCAGCCCGACCCCGACTACAAGGGTTTTGCCTACGACTTCGACCTCAACGTCTCGCCCAACGGCATCATCGAGTACAAAAACACCAGCGCCTTCGGCGGCAACCTCGCCGGCAAGATGCTGGTCGTCCGTTACAGCGGCCCCGACGACGTGATGGTCCTGACGAAAGACGCCTCGGGCGCGATCGTCCAGGCGCAGAAGGGCGTCACCGGCCTTGGCGGGTTCGTCGACCCGCTCGACATTATCGAAGACCCGCAGACCGGCTTTATCTACGTCTCTGAATACTCCGAGCGCGACGCCACCAAGCGGAAGATCACCCTCCTCCGCCCCATCCCCGCCGGCGCCAACGCCACGCCGGACAAGCAGCGCCTCGTCTTCACCGACATTCAGACCGCCAGCACGAGCGGTTCGGCCGCAAGCGCAGGGCAGACGGTCACGGTCAAGAACACCGGCACCCAACTGCTCACAATCCCCTCCGGCGGCGTGTCGATCGTGGACGATCCTGCCGTCGGCGGCGACCACTCCGCCGAATTCGAAGCCGTCAACTGGCCAACATTGCCGGCAAGCATCGTGGTGGGCGAGTCCGTCAGCTTCCAGGTCCGCTTCCGCGCCGCCGGCGTCGGAGTGCGGGCCGCCCTGCTGCGCGTCCAGAGCAACGACTCGACCAACCCCACGCTCGACATCAACCTCCGCGGCATCGGCACCACCAGCGACACCAGCGGCGAAGTCAGCGGCAGCAACGAGCCGTCGCTCCAGCGTATCCTCAACGCGTTTCAGATCCCGATTAACGTCGGCGACTCCAACGGCGAAAGCACCTACGACCTGCCCACCCCGCGGCCGGCCGGAACGGTTCATGACGAAATCGAGATGCAGCGCCTCGTGAAAGCCGGCGCCGGGCCCGTGCGCATCGACCCGCTCGCCGAGTACGCCTTCAACACCAAGCAAGGCTTCGTCGCCCACCTGGGCTACTACACCCCCGGCACGCGCGACGCCAAGACCGAGCTCACCCGCGTCAACGTCGTCGAGCGCACCAGCACCACCCCCACCTGGGGCGGAACCTTCGACCCGGGTAGCGCGGCCTTCTCCCTCTACGGCGAGTTCACCAGCGGCTCGTCCAGCAACCTGTTCGACATCAACGGCCTGCCCCGCGGCGTCTACAGCGAAGACGTCTTCAACACCTGGGACAGCGTTAATCAGAAGAAAGTCCGCTTCTTCCCACTCAAGAACCCCGACGGCTCGGTCGAGCCCAACGCGTACGTTTTTGCATTCGAGGAATTCAACAGCGGGTACGACAGCAACGACGTCATCGGCGTCATCCGAAACGTCAAGCCGGCGGCGTCGGGGGCGGAGATTGGAACCCAGAACCTCGACCGCCAGCCCTCCACCGAAGCCGGCGGCACCGCCGCTCGTGTGATGAACCCGACGCTCCTGAGCTTCAACCGCATTCAGATTCAGCCACCCGACCCGATCAAGCAGGCCGACGGCACGTTCATCCAGCCGCCGAACAACGTCGTTCACGACACGGCCAAGGTTCGCATCCGCAACAGCGGCGACGCGCCGCTGACGATCGGCTCGATCGTGCTGAGCAACACGACCCACTTCCAGCTCGTCAGCCCGCCCGCGCCGGGCACGGTCATCGCAGCCGGCGGTTTTGTCGACGTGACGGTGAAGTTCATCGCCACCACCGGGCGCATCAAGACCGGCACGCTCACCATCAGCAGCAATGACGCCGACGAACCCGCCACGACCATCGACCTCGTCGGCTACTGGCAAAACAAGTCGGAAAACAACGAGGAACCGACGCTGCCGGAGTTCATGCAGTTGTTCGGCTTCGGCACGCAGGTGGCGTACCCCGGCGAGCAGTTCCAAATCCCCGGCGACGAAGGCAAGGTTCGGCGCGTCGGCGACGAAGTGCTCAGCGCCTACTGGCGCCGCTCCGACCCCGCCGCCGCCGTCGAGATGATCCAGCTCGCGGCGTACCACAGCCAGGGCAACGTCGCCGTCGCCAAGTGGCACTACTCCACGAGTTCCACCACGAGCACGATCTTCACCCACGACCTCAACGACGGACAAAGCATCCTGCCGCGTCTCAGCGGCGGCTCCCAGGTCGCCGCCGGCACGTTCAAGCCCCTCAACCAAGGCAGCGACACCAACCCCGCCTTCGGCTTCCGCTTCGACGGCGAATGGAGCGACCCCACCCGCAACCCCCAGGAAAAAACGGGCGGCGGCTACGGGCATCACGTGCGCGTCTGGGTTGCCAAAGATTTGAACGGCAAGGTCATCCCCGACACCTACATCATGGGGATGGATTACCTGAGCATTAACTTCGACTACCAGGACAACCTGTACCTGATCCGCAACGTCAAGCCCGTCAGTGGGCCGAGCGCGCCGGTCAATGCAATTCCGACCGTCTCGGGCGCGGGCATCTTCCTCAACTGGAACGACAACACCGAACCCAACCTCGCCGGGTACAACGTCTACCGCGGCACGACCTCCGGCTTCACGCCCGGCAGCTCCAACAAGTTGAATCCGTCCGCCCTGATTATCCCGAGCGATTTCAACGACATCTTTGCCCCCACGGGCTCGACCTCGTTTTACAAGATCAGCGCCGTGGACTCCGCGGGCAACGAGTCGGGATTTACGAGCGTCAGCGCGACGCGCACCGCCGACACCACCGCCCCCGCCACCCCGGCCAACCTCGTCGTCACCGGCTCGGCCAGCGCGATTACGCTCGACTGGAACAACAACACCGAAGCCGACCTCGCCGGCTACGACGTGTCCCGCGCGACCAGCGCCGGCGGCACGTACACCAAGCAGAACACGAGCGGCCTGTTGACGACATCGAGCTACGTCGACTCGACGGCGGTCGACGGCGTGACGTACTTTTACCGCGTCGTCGCCCTCGACCAGTCCAACAACGCCTCCGCCCCCGCCACCGGCCAGGGCACGCGCGGCGCCGTGTCCGTCCCGGCCGCCCCGACGAGCTTCAGCGCCACCGGCACCGGCCCGAGCAGCGCGTCGCTCACTTGGACCGCCAGCAGCGGCGCGACGAGCTATCGCGTCGAACGGCAGGGGCCGAGCGACCTCGACTTCGTCCAGATTGCCATCGGCATCACGACGGCGAGCTATACCGACAACGCGCTCGCGCCGAGCACGACCTACCAGTACCGCGTCCGCGCCGAAAACGCCGGTGGACTGTCGGGCTACAGCAACGTTGACAGCGCCACCACCGACGCCGGCACCGTCACCGCGCCCGCCGCCCCGACGCTGAACGCGACGCCGTTCTCGTCCACCCAGATCAACCTGAGCTGGAACGCCCCGGCCACCGCAACGAGCTACCGCATCGAGCGCCGCATCCAGGGCGCAGCGACCTTCGACGAAATCGCCGTCGGCGTCGTTGCAACCAGCTACCAGGACACCGGCCGGAATCCGAGCACGACGTACGAGTACCAGATCCGCGCGGAAAACTCAGCCGGCCCGTCGCCCTACAGCAACCTCGCCAGCGCTACTACGCCGACGACGCCCCTGCCCGGCGCGTACACCGGGACGGCGATCGCCACCACCGGAAGCCACGCCGTCGTCACAGAAGGCTCGGCGTACGACGTCGTTTCCAGCGGCGCGGGCATCACTGGAACCAGCGACCAGTTCTATTTCCTGAGCCGCTCGGTCACCGGCGACTTCGACATGAAGGTCCGCGTCGACACGATCAGTGGCGGGAACGCCCTCACCCGCGGCGGGATCATGGCGCGCTCGACCCTGTCGGCGACCAGCCCGCACGTGTTCGTGAGCGCCAGCAGCGGCGACGGCTTCCGTTCCGCCCGCCGAACCACCGACGGCGGCGCGACCACCACCACCAAGAACGGCACGCCGAGCTTCCCCAACGCCTGGGCCCGCCTCCAGCGCGTCGGCAACACCTTCACCGCTTACTACGGCTCCAACGGCACGAGTTGGACGCAGATTTTCTCGCTCGGCATCGCCTTGCCGCCGACCGTCGAACTCGGACTAGCCTCGTCGGCCTACGGGTCGTCCACCCCGACGTACAAATTCCGCGAGTTCGGCGACACCGTCTCGACGCCGGCCCCCGGCATCCCGGGTTCGCTCATCGCGACGGGCGTGTCGACCAGCCAGATCGATCTTTCCTGGCAGGCCTCGGCCAACGCCGCCAGTTACCGCGTCGAGCGGAAAGGCCCCGGCGCCCTTGATTTTGTCGAGATCGCACAAAACGTAACCGGCACGACCTACTCCGACACCGGCCGCGCCGCCAACACCGCGTACGACTACCGCGTTCGCGCGGCGGGCAGCGCGCCCGGCGTATTCTCCGGCTACAGCAACACCGCAACCGGCACGACGCAGCCGAACATCGTCGTCCCGCCGGACGCCCCGACGAGCTTGGACGCCGTCGCGTTCTCGCACACGCAAATTAACCTGACTTGGACTGCCTCGCCCACCGCGACGAGCTACCGCGTCGAGCGGCGGATCCTCGGGGCCGCGACGTTTGACGAGATCGCCTTTGGCGTGACGTCGACCGGTTACCAGGACACCGGCCGGACACCGGAGACAACTTACGAGTATCAGGTTCGCGCCGAGAATTCGGCCGGCGTGTCCGCGAGTTACAGCAATATCGACTCCGCCACGACGCCGGCGGCCCCCGTCGCCTCGCCCTATACCAGCGGCGACATCGCCACTCCCGTGCCCGGCAGCACGACCGCGCTCCCCGACGGCACGTCGTTCGACGTCATCGCCGGCGGGACCAATATCCAGGCAAACACCGACAGCTTCCGCTTCGTCTACCGCTCACTCACCGGCGACTTCGACGTCAAGGCGCAACTCACGAACCTGAGCGACACAGACGGCTCGCCCAAGGCCGGCCTCATGGCCCGGACGAATCTGGCCGCCAACAGCGCCAACGTGTTCTCGCACGTCGCCAGCAACGGCTACCGCATCAGCCGCCGGGCGACCGCGGGGGCGACGACCGACATCATCAGCAACGGCGGGTTGAACGCGTACCCCAACACCTGGCTCCGCCTCCAGCGCGTCGGCAATACGTTCACCGCGCTCCGGAGCACCGACGGCACGAACTGGGTAACGATCGGTGCTTACACGCAATCGTTGCCGACGACGTTGCTCGTCGGCATGGCCGTCACGGCTCAGAGCTCGACGCAGACGACCAACGCGGCGTTCCGCAACGTCGGCGACGTGGTTGTCGCCCCGCCGACGGCCCCCGCGATCCCCGCCGGCCTCGTGGCGACGGCGCCCTCGGACACGCAGGTCGACCTTGCTTGGCAACCGGCTTCCGGCGCGACGAGTTATCGCGTCGAGCGCAAATCGCCCGGCGAAACCGATTTCCTCGAGCTCGTGGCCAACCTGACGACCACCAGCTTTTCCGACGGCGGCCGGACGCCGAGCACCGCTTACCAGTACCGCATCCGGGCGGAAAATAGCGTCGGGCTTTCTGATTACAGCAGCGTCGTCGACGTCGTCACCCCCGCGACCCCGGCTCCCTCGGCGTACGTCGCCGCGGACATCGCCAGCCCGATCCCCGGCAGCACCAACGCCCTCCCCGACGGCACGAGCTTCGACTCCACCGCCGGCGGCACCAACATCCAGGCCAACGCGGACAGCTTCCACTTTGTCTACAAGCAAGTGACCGGCAATTTTGACGTCAAGGCCCAGATCATCGGCCTCACCGACACCGACGGCTCGCCCAAGGCCGGCCTCATGGCCCGGACGGATTTGAGTGCGGGCAGCGCCAACGTGTTCTCGCACGTCGCCAGCAACGGCTACCGCATCAGCCGCCGGGCGACCGCGGGGGCGACGACCGACATCATCAGCAGCGGCGGACTAAACGCCTACCCCAACACCTGGCTCCGACTCCAGCGTGTCGGCGACGTGTTCACCGCGTTCCGCAGCACCGACGGCGTCAACTGGATCACGATCAACGCCTATACCGCGGCCCTGCCGGCAACCCTGCTCGTCGGCATGGCGACGACGGCCCAAAGCTCGACACAGACGACAAATGTGCAGTACCGCAACGTGGGCAACGTGACGCCGTAGCACGAAAGCGGCGTGCGCCCGCGCGTGAATTCCGCGTCGTGTGTTATGATGTTCGTCGTATGCACGTCGTCATCTTTGAAGGCTCTCGCTGGCACACCTTTGCGCCGATCTCCCTGAGCCGCCCGCTGTTTACGCTGGCGACGGGGATGGGGTCGCTGCTCGACAAGCAACTGTTTCATCTCCGCCCGAGCCGCCTCACCCTGTGGGTGCGGCCGGAGATGGAAGACTATTGCCGGGCACGCGTGGTGCCGACGCTCGCGGTGCCGTGTTCGATCAACACGCCGATCGACGACGAGCCGACGCTTTTGGTTAGCGCGCGGACGGTTCATTTCGGACGATATGAATATCCGCCGCACGACGCGGTAGTGGCCGACGGCGAAGCCGTTCGCTCGGCGCGGGTGACCGACCCGGGCTTGTCGCCGGACGACGCGTGGAACCGGACCGATCGCTGGCTGAAGCTGCTCGACCTGCCCCGCATGATGGACCAGAGCCGGCTGGTCGAATCGCTGTGGGATTTAATTCATTGGAACGAAGAGTCGCTGATCGAAGACGCCACGCGCCTTCCGGTCGCGCTCGGCGGTAAGCTCGCGGGGCCGTACCACCTCGTCAATGAAGAGGACGTCTGGATCGGCGAGGGGGCGAGGCTCGATCCGGGCAGCGTGCTCGACGCGACGAACGGGCCGGTCGTCATCGGCGACAACGCGACGATCGGCGCCAATGCCGTGGTGCAGGGCCCGTGTTACATCGGCCCACACGCGGTCATCAAGCCGCTGACGATCATCCGCCCCGGCACGAGCATCGGCCCGGCGTGCCGCGTCGGCGGCGAGGTGGCGCAATCGATCATTCTCGGGTTTTCCAACAAGAGTCACGAGGGCTACATGGGCCACAGCTACGTCGGCAAGTGGGTCAACCTCGGCGCGGGAACGACGACGAGCAATCTAAAAAACACCTACGGCGAAATCAGCGTCCAGATCGGCTCGAAGAAAGTCCCGACCGGCCGGCGGTTTCTCGGCGCGCTGATCGGCGAGCATTCCAAGACGGGCATCCTGACGAAGCTGCCCACCGGCAGCTACGTCGGCTTCGCCAGCATGCTGACCGGATCGGG